>CAYNOF010000360.1:0-12431 GCA_964398335.1 uncultured Rhizobiaceae bacterium | reverse complement strand
GGATGGCCGTCGAGCACCGTCACCAGCCGGGCGTTGCGCGACAGCGGCGCCAGCAGCCGCTCGACCGGCGCCGGGTCGCGCGACAGATGACCGGTGGTGCGGCCGCGCTGGCGCTGGGCCTTCAGCCAGTCCTGGTGCAGGCGATCGGGCGAGGTGATCACCAGCAGGCCGGTGCCGGCGAAGTCCCTGACCACGCTCTCCCAGGCCTCCAGGGCGTCGGGCGTCACGGCGCCCATGCAGACGATGGCGAGATCGGCATCGGCGGCCGGCGGGCGCAGCCAGTAGCCGCCGTCGATGATGTCGCGCGCCTGATCCGGGCTCAGCGTGCGCTGCGGCTGGTCGAGCGGGCGGGTCGAGAGGCGCAGGTAGAGCGAGCCGCCGTCGGGCTTCTGCAGATGCTCGAGGCCGAAGCGCAGCAGGATCGCCAGCTCGTCGACATAGGCCGGCTCGTAGCTCAGCAGGCCGGGCTGGCCGATGCCGATCAGCGGCGTCGAGACTGATTGGTGCGCGCCGCCCTCCGGCGCCAGCGTCACGCCCGAGGGCGTGGCGACCAGGATGAAACGGGCGTCCTGGTAACAGGCGTAGTTCAGCGCATCCAGCCCGCGGGCGATGAACGGATCGTACAGCGTGCCGATCGGCAGCAGGCGCGCGCCGAACAGCTCGTGCGACAGGCCCAGCGCCGCGAGCTGCAGGAAGAGGTTGTTCTCGGCGATGCCCAGCTCGACGTGCTGGCCGCGCGGATCGAGGCTCCAGCGCTGCGCCGACACCACCTTCAGCTCGCGGAACACGTCCTCGGCCGCGGTGTGTGCGAACAGGCCCTTGCGGTTCACCCAGCCGCCGAGATTGGTCGACACCGTCACGTCGGGCGATGTCGTGACGATGCGCTCGGCCAGCGGACCGCCGGCGGCGGCGATCTCGTCGAGGATGCGGCCGAAGCCGGCCTGCGTGCTGGTGCGCTTTTCGCGCGGCGGCGGCAAGGCGTCGGGGATCGCGATCTCGGGCGCGCTGAGGCGACGGGTGCCCTTGCCGTTGAAGGGCGCCCTGTCGATGAAGGCGCGCAGCTCCTTCGCGTCGGAGTCGAGGCCGGCGAAGGCTTCCCACTCCGAGCCTGCGGGCACGCCCATGCGCTGCTGCCAGTCGCGCATCTGCTCGAGGTTCATCAGCCCGGCGTGGTTGTCCTTGTGGCCGGCGAAGGGCAGGCCGTGGCCCTTGATGGTATAGGCGATGAAGCAGGTCGGCCGGTCGTCGTCGACCGACTCGAAGGCGTCGAGCACGGCCTGCATGTCGAGGCCGGCGAGGTTGGTCATCAGCGTGTGCAGCTGCTCGTCGTCGTGCGTCTCGAGGATGCGGCGCACGCCGGGGACGCGGTTGAGGTCGCGCTTCAGCGCCTCGCGCCAGGCAGCGCCGCCCTGGTAAACCAGTGCCGAGTAGAGCGAGTTCGGACAGTCGTCGATCCACTTGCGCAGATGCTCGCCGTCGGGGCCGGAGAATGCCGCCTCGAGCTTGCGGCCATACTTCAGCGTGATGACGCGCCAGCCCACCAGCTCGAACATCTCGGCGACGCGGCCGAACAGGCGGTCGTTGACCACCGAATCGAGGCTCTGGCGGTTGTAGTCGATCACCCACCAGAGATTGCGCACGTCGTGCTTCCAGCCTTCGAGCAGCGCCTCGAAGACGTTGCCCTCGTCGAGCTCCGCGTCGCCGACCAGCGCGATCATGCGGCCGATCGGACGCTCGGGTGCCAGCTTCTTCAGCCGCACGTAGTCCTGCACGATCGAGGAGAACAAGGTCATGGCGACGCCCAGGCCGACCGAGCCGGTCGAGAAATCGACGTCGTCAGTGTCCTTGGTGCGCGACGGATAGGATTGTGCGCCGCCCAGCCCGCGGAACTTCTCGAGCTTCTCGCGCGTCTGGCGGCCGAACAGGTACTGGATGGCGTGGAACACCGGCGAGGCGTGCGGCTTCACCGCGACGCGGTCCTCGGGCCTGAGCACCGCAAAGTAGAGCGCGGTCATGATCGTGGCCAGCGAGGCGCAGGAGGCCTGATGGCCGCCGACCTTCAGCCCGTCGCGGTTGGGCCGGATGTGGTTGGCGTGGTGGATGGTCCACGCCGAAAGCCACAGCACCTTGCGCTCCAACTCGCGCAGGAACCGCAGACGCTGGATCGGGGCCATGGTGGTCATGGTGGAGGCATACGCCCGCCGGCCAGGCAAGTCCTTGCGTTTGTGTTGCCATAGGCTGTGTGTAGGGTAGAATTTTCCCAGAATTGCGGGATATTGGGTATGATCTCTCTGGACGAAATCGATCGGCGCATTCTTGGTCAGCTGCAGAAGGACGGCCGCATCAGCAATGCCGATTTGGCGGAACGCGTCGGCCTGTCTGCCTCACCCTGCTGGCGGCGCGTGAAGGCGCTCGAGGAGGCGGGCGTCATCAAGGGGTATACGGCGCAGGTCGACGCGCGCGCCGTCGGCTTGTCGGTCAACGTCTTCATGAGCGTGTCGCTCAGCACGCAGGTCGAGAAGTCGCTGCAGGCTTTCGAACGCGCCGCCGCCAGCCGGCCCGAGGTCATGGAGTGCTACCTGATGACTGGCGACAGCGACTACCTGCTGCGCGTCGTGGTGCCCGACCTCGACGCCTACGAGCGCTTCGTGATGGACTTCACCAAGATCCCCGGCATCGCGCAGATCCGCAGCTCCTTCGCGCTGCGTCCGGTGAAGCAGGGCGCAGCGCTGCCGCTGGATCGATGAGTCAGGTGCCCTTGTCCGCGGGCTTCGCCGGCGAGGTTGCGCGATAGCGGTCGCGCGCCGCCAAGGCGTCACGCAGCTCGAGGTCGCGCTTGGCGGCGAGCTGCAGCAGGCAGCGGTCGTGATGGGCGGCACGCTCCTGGTCGGAGACATGCGCCACGCTCCAGCTGCAGTGGCGATCGCGGTAACTCGCCCAGTTCTCGTAGGTCTGCGGGTGCGGGACGACGCCGCCATTCGTCGCCTGACGACCCGCCTCCGCGAGGCGGCCCTCATAGTAGGCGACGGCCTTGCGGGTGAGGCAGCGGTCGAGGGCGTCGCGTTCGGCGGCCAGGCCGTTGCACAGCGCGCGGATCGGCGAGGGCGCCAGCGCCGCCAGGATCTCCGGCGGGTGGACCGCCGGATTGGCCGGCCCGGTCGGCACCGTGGCGGGCACGCGCGCCTGGTAAGCCTCGTGCTTCTTGTCGCAATCGGCCAACATCGCCAGCACGCGCTGTACCGCGCGTGCCTCGCCATTGGCGGCGATTTCGGTGCGGAAGCTGTTCTCCGCGTCGCCGCCCAGGACGTCGAACTCGGTGGCATGGGCATGCGCGAGATAGCGCAGCGCGGCGGCCGTGTCCTCATAGCGCGTGATGCGCGAGGCCAGCACGGCTGTGCGCTGCGCCGGCACGGCGGCCGACAGGGCACGGGCGGCGATCGCGCAATCGCGCATCGTCGAGGCACGCCAGGTGGCGACGATGTGGCGCATCGCCGCCAGCCGGTTGGCGAGCCGGATCACCATGCAGTCGCGCGCGGCGATCTCGTGCGCCGCATCGACCTCGCCCGTGCCGTCGGCCTCGCAGGCGGCGCGGTAGCTGGCGAGCCAGGCCGTCTGGTCCTCGTCGAAGCGGGCGCGCTCGTCGGGCGCGATGCTGAGCCGCAAGGCACGCGCCGATTCGTCGACACGTTGCGAAAGCCGCGCCATGACGAGGGCCGAGCACAGGATCCGCGTCGCCAGCTGCACCGGCGGAGTCGGCTGGATGCAATCGACGGGTGTGAGGAGGGGCTGCGGCGCCATCGCCGGCTGCGCCGACGCCGTCAATGGCTGGATGGACAGAGCGAGGACGAGGAGGAGAGCGCCGGTCAACGGACGCCATATCGATCGCATGGTGCCAATATACCACAGGCGAAGGCGCCTGTTGTAGGCTACGACGCGCGAAAGAAAATGCAGCGGGAGCGAAGCAGATGCTGTCCTACGACCACGGCACATCGAAGACGAAGCTGATCGGGGAGACCATCGGCGCCTTCTTCGACCGCCAGGTGGCGGCCTATCGCGAGCGCGAGGCGCTGGTCGTGCGGCACCAGGACATCCGCTGGAGCTGGGGCGAGCTGGCGCGTCGGGTCGACGACCTCGCCGCCGGCCTGCTGTCGCTGGGGCTCAAGCGCGGCGAGCGCGTCGGCATCTGGTCGCCCAACAACTCGGAATGGACGCTGACCCAGTTCGCCACCGCCAAGGCCGGGCTGGTGCTGGTCAATGTGAACCCGGCCTATCGCCGGGCCGAGCTCGAATACGCCATGAACAAGGTCGAGTGCAGCGCGCTGGTCCTGGCGCCTTCGCTGAAGACCTCGAACTACCTGGAGATCGTCGAGGACCTGGTGAAGGAGCGGAAGCTGCCGCATCTCAGGCACATCGTGCGCCTGGGCAGCGAGAAGACGCCCGGCATGCTGAACTTCGACGACGTGGCGCAGGCCGGCGGCAATGCCGAGAAGGCGGCGCTGGCCGATATCGGTCCGACCCTGCAGTTCGACGATCCGATCAATATCCAGTTCACCTCGGGCACGACCGGCTACCCGAAAGGCGCGACGCTCAGCCACCACAACATCCTCAACAACGGCTTCTTCGTCGGCGAGGGGCTGAAGCTCACGCCCGAGGACCGGCTGTGCATCCCGGTGCCGCTCTACCACTGCTTCGGCATGGTGATGGGCAATCTCGGCTGCCTGACGCATGGCTCGACCATGGTCTATCCCGCCGAGGCCTTCGATCCGCTGGCCACGCTGCAGGCCTGCGCCGAGGAGCGCTGCACCACGCTCTACGGCGTGCCGACCATGTTCATCGCCCAGCTCGATCACCCGCGCTTCGCCGAGTTCGATCTGAAGAGCCTGCGCACCGGCATCATGGCCGGCTCGCCGTGCCCGATCGAGGTGATGAAGCGCGTGCAGAGCCGCATGAACATGCACGAGGTCACCATCGCCTACGGCATGACCGAGACCTCGCCGGTGTCGACGCAATGCGCCACCGACGATCCGGTCGAGCGCCGCGTCTCGACCGTCGGCCAGGTGCTGCCGCATATCGAGATCAAGATCATCGACGCCGAGGGCAAGATCGTGCCGCGCGGCGAGACCGGCGAGTTCTGCACCCGCGGCTACTCGGTGATGACCGGCTACTGGAACGACGCCGACAAGACGGCGGAGGCGATCGACGTCGGCGGCTGGATGCACACCGGCGACCTCGCGACCATGGACGAGCAGGGCTACGTCAACATCGTCGGCCGCCTGAAGGACATGGTGATCAGGGGCGGCGAGAATGTCTATCCGCGCGAGATCGAGGAGTTCCTGTACCGTCATCCCAAGGTGCAGGACGTGCAGGTCGTCGGCGTGCCCGACGCCCGGTATGGCGAGGAGGTCTGCGCCTGGATCAAGCTGCGCGAGGGAGAGAGCGCGACCGACGAGGAGATCCGCGAGTTCTGCAAGGGCCAGATCGCGCACTACAAGATCCCGCGCTACGTGCGCTTCGTCGACGCCTTCCCGATGACCATCACCGGCAAGGTGCAGAAATTCGTCATCCGCGACGAGGAGATCAAGCAGCGCGGCCTGTCGGTGCAGAAGACCGCGTAGCGATGGAGCGCAACGCCAGCATCGACGCGTTCCGCGCGCTGGGCGCGCTGCTGGTGTTCTCGTTCCACATGCGGTTCCTGATCGGCAAGGAGTTCTCGCCGGGCTGGACCGGCGTGTCGCTGTTCTTCGTGCTCTCGGGCTATCTGATCGGCGGCCGGCTGCTCGAGCTTGCCGACCGCGACATGGCGCTGAAATCGGCGCTCGCCTCGTTCTACTGGCGGCGCATCATCCGCATCTTCCCGGTCTACATCGTCTTCATGCTGGTCGTGACCGCAGTGGCCCTCGGCACCCGCGAGCGCGCGTTGCTCGATCCGCTGCCCTACGCGTGGACCTACACCTCCAATTTCTTCCATGCCTCCTCGGCCTATGTGTTCGATCCGATCATGGGGCCGACCTGGAGCCTCGCGGTCGAGGAGCAGTTCTACCTGCTGTTTCCCTTTGTCGTGCTGCTGCTGGGCCGCCGGCGGCTGGCGCCGGCGCTGTTCGCGATGATCGTCGCGGGGCCCCTGCTGCGCCTTGCGCTGTCCGTCGTCGTCGACTGCTGGCCGCAATACTTCACCGACAAGCCGGAGACGATCTACGTCGCCGGCTTCACCCATATCGACGCCTTCGCCTACGGCGCATTGATCAACCTGATGCCGCCGGCGCTGCGCGCCAGGCTGGGACGCGGGCCCCTGATTCTGGGCGCTCTCGTCGGTGCCGTCGCGCTCGGCGCATTGACCACGGGCACCTTGGCGGGCGCGCTGTGGCTCTCGCCGACCGATGATGGTGCGCAACTGATCTGGGGCTACACGGTGGTGGACGTCGTCTGCATGATGATGATCTGCCGCGCGGTGGCCCGGCCGACCGACGCGATGGACCGTGCGACGGCGCCGATGGCAGTGATCGGGCGCTGGTCCTACAGCTTCTACCTGATCCACCTGCCGATCATCTTCCTGGTCTCGCACGCATCCCAGGTGCTCGGCGTGGAGGTACCCGGCGGGCTGGGCCTGGTGATCGCGTTCGGACTCACCCTGGCGATCGCCCGGACCCTCTACGAATGGGTCGAGAAGCCGGCTCTGCGTCTGCGCTCGCGATTCCAGCCAACGCCTACAACGGCGGAATCATAGGCGACGACTGCCGACCGGGGTTAAAACCCATAAAGCCGCGCGCCGCCGTGTCCGCTTCGGGCTCGATTCCAGATGTCTTTGACGCCGGGCGGTTCGTCGGCCAGCAACCCGAAACGGACATTCGATCTCGAGTGATGGCAGTACGTGCCAGCGCGATGCTTTTCGAACAGCCGCTCAGTAGGGACGGTCGCCACGCACCAGCATCCGATACAGGCGGCGGTGCTGGCTGTGATCGTAATCGAATCCGGCTTTATGCAATGAGGCGCGGTCATCGATGATCAGCAGATCGCCCTTTTGGTACTCGTGGGCATAGCAAAATTGCGGCTGCGTGATCCTGTCGGTCAAATCCTGCAAAAAATCCTGGGTTTCTTCGGGTGACATGCCAGTGACCGTCTCGGTCTTGCTCTTGTGAAACCACACCGCCTTGGTGCCGGTCTCCGGGTGGGTGCGGACCAGGGGATGCACCGTCGGCGGCTTCGTCGCCTCGAGCTGGGCCTTCACGATATCCGGATTGCCTGCCTTCATCCGCGCGCTGCTGATCAGCGTATTCTCGGTCTTCACGTCGGCGATCTTCAGCTTCACGTCGTCTGGAAGCGCTTCGTAGGCTGCGCGCGAATTGCAGACCGATGTCGCGCCACCCCTGTCCGGCACTGCTACCGCATACAGCATGGTGAACTTGGGCGGCAGCTCCTGGTTGGTGTGGTCGGTGTGCCAGGTGGCATTGGTGCCGACTTTTGCCGGCTGGCCCTTGCTGTCCAGGTGACGGTTGTCGAGCACACTGATCAACGGAAATCCGTCAACCAGATAGCGCCGGTTCTGGTCCTCCATCAGCTCGCCGAACATTTCTCCGGCGGCTTGCAACTGGCCCGGGGTGAGATGCTCTTGCCCACGGATCACAAGCACCACGTTTTCGACGACAGCATCGTAGAGCTCCTTCTGCGTCGCGCCGTCGATGGGATGCGCAAGGTCGATACCCGTGACAATGGCGCCGATGTGCTCCTTGACCTTCTCGATCTTCATGACCTGGTTGGGAATCCTCGACGCGGCAACGCTCATGACGTGGCTCCTCATTTCTTGACCCGCAGATTGGCGCGGGCGCGCGCAGCATTCCGAAAAACCACTCTCGCCGATAGCATCGGCCGAATGTTCGCATCGATCAAGTATTGCCCGACAACCCTGTCATGTCCGGCAGTCGCCGCATCTTCAGCCGCCGATCGTGCGCCAATGCGAGCGCAGCGTCGATCAAGCTCGGCTTGCGAGGCCGTTCAATGCGCCGACGACGTCGAGCAGGATATGCGCGGAGTCGACCATCTGCGCGACCGGCACGCTTTCGTTGGCGGCGTGGCCCTGCGCGCCGGAGCCCGGGCCGAAATTGATGATCTCGATCTCGTCGTCGGCGAAGTAGCGGCCGTCGCTGACACCGGTGGCGTTGAGGAACTTCGCACCCTTGCGCAGGCGGGCGCGGATCGCCTTCTCGAAGGCCTCGACGCCCTGGCCGTTCTCGGGCGCGAAGAAGCCGTTGGTGCCGGTGAGGAACTCGACCTTGTAGCTGCCGCGCGGCTCGCCGGCGGCGTCGACGACCTTCTTCAGCTCGGTGAAGGCGGCCTTGACCTTCTCGTTGGGCAGCAGGCGACGGTCGATCTCGACCGTGCAGGCGCTGGGCACGACGTTGGTGTTGTGCCCGCCGTGGAACATGCCGACGTTCACCGTCGACTTCATCGCGCCCGACACGCGGCCGGGCAGCACCTTGTCGTAGTAGGTCTGCAGCACGGACACCAGCCGCATCATGCGCAGGATGGCATTGTCGCCGCCGGCCGGATTGCCGGCATGCGCCGCCTTGCCTTTGGTGAAGAGGCGTGCCCACAGCACGCCGCGTTCGGCGACGATCAGCTGATTCTCGGTCTGCGCGCCCAGGATCAGCACGTCGGGCTTCACCTTTCCTGATGCGCGCAGATGCGCCATGCCGTCGGGGCCGAGATTCTCCTCGTCGGCGACGAAGGTGAAGACGACCTCGCCCGCATTCGGTCCGCCGCGCCGCGCGATCTCCTCGGCCAGCCAGAGTTGCACCGCCATGCTGCCCTTGCAGTTGCCGGCGCCCAGGCCATAGACCTTGCCGGCCTTCAGCACGGCCTTGAACGGATCGGTGGTCCAGTTGGCGCGCTCGCCCACGCCCACCGTGTCGACATGGGCGTTGAACACGACGCTGGGGCCCTTGGCCTTGCCCTTCAACCGCGCCACGACGTTGTCGACCTTCCTGGTCTTGGTGACCGTCTCGACCTGGTAGCCGGCCGCCTTCAGGCGCTTGGCGGCGTAGGCGCAGATCTCGACGCTTTCGCCCGGCGGGTAGGGACTGGCGATCGCGATCAGGTCGGAGAGGATCGAGACGAGGCTCTTGTCGAGAGCGGGCATGGTTGGATCCTCAGCGGTTGGCCAGCCGCACCAGGGTCTCGACCAGCACGCGGGTGCCGGCTGCGAGGTCGGAGGGCGTGGCGTTCTCGATCTCATTGTGGCTGATGCCCCGCTCGCAGGGCACGAAGACCATGCCGGTCGGGCAGAGGTGGGCGATATGCATGGCGTCGTGGCCGGCGCCCGAGGGCATGTCCATGTTGGACAGCGCCAGGCGCCGCGCGGCCTCGCGCACCAGGTCGACGACCTCCTTGTGGAACACCGTCGGTGCCACGTTGGTGACGCGCTCGATGGTGGCGGTGCAGGGCGACGCGTGCCGCGCCACGGCGTCATGCAGCTTCGCCTCGTACAGATCGAGCGCGGCCATGTCGGGATGGCGCATGTCGATGGTGAAGGTGACGCGGCCGGGCACCGTGTTGGGCGAGCCGGGATAGACCTCGACCCGTCCAATGGTGAAGCGCAGCATATCCTCGGCATCGCGCGTCGCCGCCTGCATCGCGCCGGCGATCGCCAGGGCCGCGACGAAGGCATCCTTGCGCGCCGCGCGCGGTGTCGTGCCGGCGTGCGCCTCCTCGCCCAGCACGGTGACGATGTAGCGCCGGCTGCCCTGGATGCCGGTGACGACACCGATGGTCTTGCGCGCATCCTCGAGCCGCGGGCCCTGCTCGATATGGACCTCGACATAGCCGTCGAGCGCATTGCCCGGTGCGCGCCGCGGCGCCGGCGCGGCCTTCAGGGTCTGCGCCAGCGCGTCCTTCAGCACGACGCCGTCCCAGTCCTTCGCCTCCAGCATCTTCTGCAGATCGTAGTGACCGGCGAAGACCGCCGAGCCCATCGCGCCGGGCTGGAAGCGGCTGCCTTCCTCGTTGGTCCAGGCCACCGCCTCGACCGGCCGCCTGGTCTTCACGCCGGCATCCTCGAGCGCCTCCAGCGCCTCGAAGGCGGCGAGCACGCCGTACATGCCGTCGAAGCGGCCGCCGGTGGGCTGGCTGTCCATGTGCGAGCCGCTCAGGATCGGCCGCGCGTTGGGATCGGTGCCGGCGCGGCGCACGAAGAGATTGCCGATGCCGTCGGTCGACACCGAGAAGCCGCGCGCCTTTGCCCAGGACATGAGCAGATTGCGCGCGGCTGCATCTTCCGCGGACAGCGCCTGGCGGTTGACGCCGCCCCTGGGCGTGCCGCCGAGCCTGGCCATGTCGGCATGGCGCTGCCACAGGCGATCCTCCCGCACGGCATTCGTGGCGAGATCGACGCTGTCCATGGCGTCCGTGCTCCATCCGCTGTGATTTGCCCCGCGCGTTGCTATACAGGCGGCGAGGCCGCGCGACAATCAGCGGCCGTCGGAGGCGACGATGGCCCTGAATTATCTTGCACGCGACTTCTACGGCTACGGACCGAAGACACCGGATCCACAATGGCCCGGCGGCGCGCGCATCGCCGTCAGCTTCGTGTTGAACTACGAGGAGGGCGGTGAGAACACAATCCTCAACGGCGATGCGGGCTCCGAGGTCTATCTCACCGAGGTGCCGGGCGGGCAGCCGCTGATCGGCCATCGCGATTTCAGCACCGAGTCGGCCTACGAGTACGGCGCGCGCGCCGGCTTTTGGCGCATCCTGCGCACGTTTGCCGAGCGCAAGATCCATTTCACGTCATGGGCCGTGGGCCGCGCGCTGGAGCTCAACCACCCTGCCGGCCGCGCCATGATCGAGGCCGGCCACGAGGTCGCGAGCCACGGCTATCGCTGGATCAACTACAAGGATTTCACCGAGGCCGACGAGCGCGACCACATGCACCTGGCGATCCGCGCCATCGAGGCGGCCTGCGGCAAGCGGCCGGTCGGCTGGTACACCGGCCGCTTCAGCGCGCACACGCTGAAGCTCGTGGTCGAGAACGGCGGCTTTCTCTACTCGAGCGACTCCTATGCCGACGACCTGCCGTACTACGTGCGCGTCGAGGGCGCGCCGCACCTGATCGTGCCCTACACGCTGGACGTCAACGACATGAAGTTCGCCGTGCCGCCGGGCTTCAGCGCGGGCGAAGGCTGGTTCAACTACATGAAGGACGCCTTCGACACGCTCTACGCCGAAGGCGCCGCGGGCGCGCCGAAGATGATGTCGATCGGCATGCACTGCCGGCTGGCCGGCCGGCCGGGCCGCACCGCCGCGCTGGCGCGCTTCATGGACCACGTGCTGAGCCACGAGCGCGTCTGGATCGCGACCCGCGAGCAGATCGCGCGCCACTGGACGACGGTGCATCCGCCGGCCTGATCGGTGGGCGGCATAAACAATAACGAACCGAGGAAACGCCGACATGACCAACCAGCTCTACGACGCGCCGACCGGCACGAGCCTCGTCTTCCGTGCCCTGCGCCGCTTTCCCGACCGCACGGCCTTCGCCTGGGACGGCGGCGCGATGAGCTACGCCGCGACCCTGGCGCTGATCGGCCGCATGCAGGCGGCGATGGCGGCGGCCGGGCTGAAACACGGCACGCACATGGCGCTGCTCAGCGCCAACCGCGTCGAGGGCTGGTGTGCCGGCGTCGCCGCCGGCGCGCTGGGGCTGGTGATCACCTGGCTGCATCCGCTGGGCTCGATCGACGATCACCTCGAGCAGATCGACGACGGCGACATCGACGCGCTGGTGGTCGACGTGCCGGCCTATGGCGAGCGCGGCGGCCAGCTCGCGGCGCGCGCGTCGCGGCTGAACACGGTGTTCACCCTGGGCAGGGCATCGTTCGGCGTCGACCTGCTGGCGGCGGCCGACAAGGCCGGCGAGGCGAGCGCGCGCGACCTCACCAACGCCGACGACTACGCCATGCTGAACTACACCGGCGGCACGACCGGCAAGTCCAAGGGCGCGATACGCCGCCATCGCTCGGCCGGCGCGATCACGCCCTCGATCCTCGCCGATTTCGAGTTCCCCAGGGATCCGCGCTACCTCGCGGTGGCGCCGATCACCCACGTCGCCGGCACCAAGGTGACGCCGGCGCTGATGCTGGGCGGCACCATCCACCTGATGAAGGGCTTCGATCCGGCCAAGGTGCTCACGACCATCGAGCGCGAGCGCATCAACTTCACGCTGCTCGTGCCGACCATGATCTATGTGCTGCTCGATCACCCACAGCTCGACAAGACCGATCTCTCCTCGCTTGAGCTGCTGCTCTACGGCGCCTCGCCGATGTCGCCGACGCGGCTGGTCGAGGGACTGGAGCGGATCGGCCCGATATTCAGCCAGCTCTACGGTCAGACCGAATGCTATCCGGTCAGCGTGCTGCGCAAGGCCGACCACGACGCCAGGCGGC
>CAYNOF010000359.1:0-1454 GCA_964398335.1 uncultured Rhizobiaceae bacterium | reverse complement strand
CCCCGATCCGGCGAATGCACATCGCTCTTCTCCCCTTCCGAACTTATTCGATCATGAAGCCGCCGCTGGCGCCGACGCGGCGCACCGGCCCACCCTGCCCGGCGGGCTGCTGGCGGTAGGTGCGGCCGTACAGGTAGCGGTCGGAGTCATTGGGCGGGACCATGCCGTCGACCGGCGACATCAGGCGGCCGCTCGACGGCTTGACGATGTAGGGCGTCACCAGGATCACCAGCTCCGTCTCGTTGCGCTGGAAGGCGTCGGAGCGGAACAGCGCGCCCAGGATCGGGATGTCGCCCAGGCCGGGCAGCTTCTGGATGTCCTGGCTCGCGGTGTTCTGGATCAGGCCGCCGATCATGAAGCTCTGGCCGCTGCCGAGCTCGACCGTGGTCTCGGCGCGCCTCGTGGTCAGCGCCGGGATGGTGAAGCCGTTGAGCACCACCTGGCCCTGCGTGCTGAGCTGGCTGACCTCGGGACGGACTTTCAGGTTGACGCGACCATCGCCGTAGATCGTCGGCGTGAAGGCGAGGCTGACGCCGAACTGCTTGTAGTTGACGGTGACCTGGTTGAGGCCCGAGGTGGTGACCACGGGGAACTCGCCGCCGGCGAGGAAGCTCGCCGTCTCGCCGGAGAGCGCCACCAGGTTCGGCTCGGCCAGGATGGAGATGAAGTTCTCCGTCGCCAGCAGATCCACGACACCGTTGATGTCGCGGTTGGTGCCCTGGTTGCGGATGTTGAGCAGGCCGCCCGACGGCGCGCCCATGCGCAGCAGCGAGCCGCTGGTCGCGTCGAAGGCGATGTCGGTCGGCGTCGCCAGGCCGAGCGCGAAGGAGCCGAAGCGCCCGACGCTCTCCCAGTTGATGCCGACGCGCTTGAGCGCCTGGCGCTGGGCCTCGATGACGCGCACGCGCAGCAGGACCTGGCTGGGCGCGTCGATATTGGCCTGCACCACGACGCGGTCGGGGTTGTTGAGATGCGCGCCGGCGATGCGGCGTGCCTCCTGGATCTCGCCGGCGTTGCGTGCCGTGCCGCTGATGACGATGTTGTCGCCCACCGAGCTGAACACCAGCTGCGAGCCCGGCGCGACGCGGCGCAGGGCCTCCTGCAGGCGCGAATACTCGTGCGTGACGCGCACGATGGTGTTGAGCAGCACGACATCGCGCTCGTCGGTGGCATAGAGCGAGGTTTCGCCCGGCTTCTTGCCGAAGACGTAGATCTGCGTCGGCGACTTCACCTGGATGTCGGCGATCTCGGGATTGGCGACGAACACCGTCGTCGCCGGCCCTTTCAGCCGCACCATCGTGCCCTTGTTGAGCTCGATCTGCATGGTCGGCGCTTCGGTCGGCACCACCGATGCGCGGCCGAAATCGCGCTGGGCCTTGTCGGGCGGCGGCGGCGCCGCCGGCGGCTGCACCGGAATGGTCGTCATGCCCGGCGGCGGCGGCACGGGGGCCGGC
>CAYNOF010000358.1:0-6578 GCA_964398335.1 uncultured Rhizobiaceae bacterium | reverse complement strand
CCTTGTCGAGCACGATGCGGGTCGAGATGTCGGTCGGCCCGCCCGGCGGATAGGCGATCACCACGCGCACCGGCTTGCTGGGCCATACATCCTGCGCAATGGCCGGCGCCGCGAGACTCGTCGCGGCGGCGCCGGCAAGCAGCGTCCGGCGGCGCAGCCGCCTCGAATTGTCCGTCATGGTTTCCTCCCGTTCTTTTGCTTTGTTGTGCGTTTTGCTCAGACCGGGCCGAAGCGCGCCCGGGCCGTCACCACCATGCAGCCTTTGCCGATCTCCAGCACCACGACCCGCTCGACGTCGAGCGTGGCCACGAAGGGGGCCTCATGCGCGAACCAGCTGAGATAGCTCACGGCATGCGCCAGCGCCTCGACATCGCGGCCTTCCAGCGCCGCGCGGCAGCGCAGGCCGGCCAGCATGGCGCGGCCGCGCGCCTCGTCGAACGGCGCCCAGTGGGCGGCCTTGTCGCTGGCATCGTCGATGGCGCCGACGATCACCGCGGCCTCGCCGCCGGGCAGGCGATGGATCGCCATGCGGATGCCGGGCGCGTCGCCCGCCGCTTCCGCCTCGCCCGAGGGGATGCCGAAGACGCCGATCACCTGCTTGACATCGGCGTCGGTGATCTCGCCCACGAAGCTGGAGCCCAGCTGCATCGGCGGCAGGAAGCCGGGGCGCGGCGGCAACGGACCTTCGATGCGCGCGGCCAGGGCGCTGACGAGTTCACGATCATCCAAGCTGCAACTCCTCGATCCTGACGGGCGCGAAGCTTCACACAGGACGCGGCGGGGCGCTAGGCTTGGCGGGCATCAGCGGGAGGAATGGATTCACATGGGCACGCGGCTGAAGGACAAGGTGGCGGTTGTGGTGGGCGCCGGCTCGAGCGGGCCGGGCTGGGGCAACGGCAAGGCCACCGCCGTGACCTTCGCGCGCGAGGGCGCGCGGGTCTTCTGCGTCGACCGCAACCTCGCCGCCGCCGAGGAGACGGTGGGCATCATCAGGGGCGAGGGCGGCGAGGCGGTGGCCTTCGCCGCCGACGCCAGCAACTCGGCCGACGTGAAGGGCATGGTGCAGGCCTGCCTCGGCAAATGGGGCCGCATCGACGTGCTCGACAACAATGTCGGCATCAGCCGCGACGGCGGTCCGGTGGAGCTCGAGGAGAAGGACTGGGACCTGGTCTTCGATGTGAACGTGAAGAGCTTCTTCCTGACCTGCAAGCACGTGCTGCCGGTGATGGAGGCGCAGCGCAAGGGCGCGATCATCAACGTCTCGTCGATCGCCTCGCTGCGCGCGCCCAGGGGCATCCGCTACATCGCCTACAACGCCAGCAAGGGCGCGGTGAACAGCTTCACCCAGGCGGTGGCGCTGATGTACGCGGAGAAGGGAATCCGCTGCAACGCCATCCTGCCCGGCCTGATGCACACGCCGATGATCGACATCCTGAAGAACCAGTACGCGGCAGGCGACTACGACAAGATGATCGCCATCCGCGACCGCGCCTCGCCGACCGGCAAGATGGGCACGGCGTGGGATACCGCCAATGCCGCGCTGTTCCTGGCGTCCGACGAATCGGCCTACGTCAACGGCCACCTGCTGATCGTCGACGGCGGCATCACGATCCGCGCCTGAGCGTTTACAAGTTCGATGCGGGTGGTTCGCGCAGCTTGGGCTCGACGAGGCGGCGGTAGAACCAGCTGCCGATGAAGACGATGGCGAAGATGCGGAACAGGTGGTGCGTCGCCACCATGGCGATGTCGGCGTGCAGCGCGAGGCCGACCAGGCTCATCTCGGCGAAGCCGCCGGGCGCGTAGGAGAGCGCGATGTCGTCGGTCGGCAGGCCGCTCAGGAAATGGCCGAGCTGGGCGAAGGCGACGGCAACCACGATCAGCATGATGGCGGAGTAGAAGCCATAGACCATGTCGCGGGCCACGTCGCGGAAGACGGCGCCGACGAAGCGGCAGCCGATCGCCGAGCCGATGATCACCTGGGCGAAGGCCACCAGCTCGCCCGGCGGCTTCGATGCCGTCCAGCCCAGCAGGTGCACGATGCCGCTGGCCAGCATCGGGCCGAACATCATGCCGGCCGGCATCTTGATGCGCGTGGCGATGAGCGCGCCGACCACGCCGCAGCCGATCAGGATCGCCACGTCGCGCAGGCTGTGCGACGGCGCCGCGGCGGCCTGGAAGACCGACGACACCGTGCCGTACATCAGGCGGTAGAAGAAGGGAATCACCGTGACCACGGTGAGGATGCGCACGGCGTGCATCAGCGCCACCGTGCGCTCGTTGGCGCCGTAGACCGAGCCCAGCATCACCATCTCGTTGAGCCCGCCGGGCATGGCGGCGAAGTAGGCGGTGCGCGCGTCGTAACCGCCGCGCTTGCGCAGCAGCCACCAGACGCTGGCGGCGCTGGCGATGCTCATCACCACCAGCACGACCATGGTCATCAGCCATTTCGGCATGTGCTCGAGCATTTGCGGCGAGAAGCCGCTGCCCAGCAGGACGCCCAGGATCACCATCATGACCTGGCGCACCCGGTTGTTGACGCCCACCGGCAGGCCCGACATCGCCGCCACGGTGCAGACCACCGCCGCGCCCATCATCCAGGCCAGCGGCATGCGCAGCATGTTGAAGGCGAAGCCGCCGATGCCGCCCAGCACCATCGCCAGCGCGAAATAGCGCCAGCCGGTGTGGCCGACGAAACCGCGCAGCCGTTTGGCACGCTCTTCCGCGACGCGCTTCCTGTCGTCCTGGACTTCACTCACGACAGAAACTGTTCCTTCAGGATGCGCTCCTCGAGATGGTGCTCGGGATCGAACAGCAGGGTGATCGAACGCGTCGAGTCCTCGGTCACCGTCACCGACACGACGTTGCGCACCTCGGTCGAGTCGGCCACCGCGCTCACCGGCCGCTTGGCCGGCTCGAGGACATCGAGCGTCACCTTGACGGTGCGCGGCAGCACGGCGCCGCGCCAGCGTCGCGGCCGGAACGGGCTGATCGGCGTCAGCGCCAGCAACCCGGCGCCCAACGGCAGGATCGGGCCGTGGACCGAGAGGTTGTAGGCGGTCGAGCCGGCCGGCGTCGCCACCATCACGCCGTCGCAGGCCAGCTCCTCGAGGCGCTTCTGGCCGTCGATCGAGATCGCGATCTTGGCGGTCTGGCGCGTCTGGCGCAGCAGCGACACCTCGTTGATCGCGTGCGCCCGCACCGTCTCGCCACTGGCGGTACGCGCATCCATCAGCAGCGGATTGAGCACCACGCGCTGTGCGCGGTCGAGCCGCTGGAACAGCCCGTTCTCGCGCCAGCCGTTCATCAGGAAGCCCACCGTGCCGCGATTCATGCCGTAGATCGGCACGTCGCGGCCCATGAAGCGGTGCAGCATCTGCAGCATGAAGCCATCGCCGCCCAGCGCGACGATGATATCGGCCTTGGCCGGCGCGACCTCGTCGTAGCGCTGGCGCAGGCGCTTTGCCGCTTCGCGCGCATCGGCGCTGCGCGCGGCGACGAAGGCGACCTTGGGATTCATGCGGGGACGGACAGACGGGGCGGCATGCTGCAGCGCAGTATAGCGTGGAGCGCCTGCCGCACCAGCGCCTCAGGTCCGTGCCCGGCGGCGCCTGCCGAAGACGCCGACCACGACCAGCGCCACCAGCACCAGGACGAAGGCGATGTAGTTCAGCACCGCCCAGCCCTTCAGCTCCAGCACGACGCTGGCCATGATGCTGGCGAGCGTCGTCGTGCCGAACACCATGAAGTCGTTGAACGCCTGCGCCTTGCCGCGTTCGGCGGGGCGATAGGTCGTGGTCAGCAGCGTCGTAGCGCCGACGAACAGGAAGTTCCAGCCCAGGCCGTTGAGGCTGAGCGCGCCGCGGAAATGCCACGCGGTGACGCCGAGCAGAGCCACCGCCACGCCGGCGACCAGGAGCGCGCTGCCCGCAATCATGACGTTGAAGATGCCGAAACGATTGATCAGGTGGCCGGTGAAGAACGAGGGCAGGAACATGCCCATGACGTGGACGAAGATCGTCACCGGCGCTTCGGTGCGATCCAGCCCACACTGCACGATGGCCAGCGGCGAGGCGGCCATGACGAAGGACATCACGCCGAAGGCGATCATGGCACCGGTGACGGCGACCATGTAGGCCGGCTGGGTGATGATCTCGAGCAGCGGCCGCTGTGGTCCCTCGGTATCGACGGCCTTGACCGTCGGATAGTCGATGAAGCCGTGGATCACGAAGACGACCACGTGCAGGCAGATCACGAAGACGAAGCTGGCCTGGAAGGTCGGCAGCCACAGGTCAGGCGTGAAGCGCGCCAGGGCCGGGCCTATGATGCCAGCCAGCACGCCGCCTGCCGTGACGTAGGAGATCGCCTGCGCGCGGAAGACCGGCGGCGCCAGCTCGACCGCGGCAAAGCGGTAGAGTTGCATGTTGGCGATGGCGTTGCCGAGGAACAGGCCGCCCAGGCACATCACCGGGAAGCTGCCGATGCCCAGGCCGATCGCCGCCAGGGTCGCGCCCACCATGCCCATGGTCGAGCCGGTGCGGAAGCCGACGCGGCGGCCACGCCGCATCATCAGCATCGAGGCCGGGAACACCGACAGCATCACGCCGAGATGCTGCATGGTGACCGGCAGATTGGCCCACATGCGCGTGTCGGGCGAGACGATGGTCAGCACCGCCAGCGCCGAGGAGGCGAACATCAGCGTGTTGCTGCTCTGCGTCAGCGCCTGGCACATCGCCAGCAAGGCGATGTTGCGCATCGAGCGCTGCGGCAGGCTGGGGGGCGCGGACGCCGCGGGGCGTTCGGCAATGATATCGGAACCGTCCATTGGGCGCGGACCATAGTCGCCCGTCTCGCCGGTCCCAAGCAGCTAAAGCGCTCGGGCCCCGGCGATTGCGCAACCTCGTCCTGCGCTGACCGGAGGTCTCAGAGCTCGCGGAGTATTTCGTTGAAGGCGCTGGTGCTGGTCGGCTTGACCTCGGACCAGTCCCGGCCGCCCACCGGGCGGGCCCAGGAGCGGCCGGATACGACGTTCTCGACGATCTCGAACTGGGCCGTCGACCGGCAGGCGAAGCTGTCGGCATGCCCGCCGCCCAGATGCGTCGCCCAGACCCTGTCCAATTCCTGATGTGTCATGAAGAGCCTCCAACCGGGAGACACCCCATATCGGTCCTCGATTGTGGCCGATGTTGGACTTCGGCGACGGCCGAAGCACGCAGGCCATCTGTCATGGGATGAACGGCGCGTCATCTACCTCCGGAGGCCGCCATGACCATCACCTGCTTCATCCGCTACCAGATCGACCCGCACAAGCGCGCCCAGTTCGAGCTCTACGCGCAGCGCTGGCTGAGCATCATCCCGAAATGCGGCGGCACATGCCTGGGCTACTGGATGCCGCACGAGGGCACCAACAACATCGCCTATGGCCTGATTTCGTTCGACAGCCTGGCGGCCTACGAAGCCTATCGCGCGCGCATCCGCGCCGACGCCGAGGGCGCAGCCAATTTCGCCATGGCCGAGAGCGAGCGCTTCATCGTCGCCGAGGAGCGCAGCTTCCTGCGCCAGGTCGGCTAGTTCACGACGCCCGCGCGATCGACAGCAGCCTGGCCTCTTCCGACAGCAGCGCGACATAGGCCTTGAGCTTCGATCTCACGAACCGGCTCTCGGGAATCGTGAGCGCCAGCGATCCAATCGGCCGCTCCTCGGCCATCCTGACCGGCACGGCAATGCCGATCGCATCGGGCAGCTTGTCTCCGTTGCTGAGCGCGAAGCCCTTGCGTCGCGTGGTCTCGATCCGGCTGACCAGGGCGCTGCTCGATGGCCGCTTGCCGCCGAGCGGCGAGGGTCGTGGCGCGGCGCAGATGTCCGCGCGGATCTGCGGCGCGAGAAACGACAAGATGGCCAGTCCCGACGCACCGCATTCGACCGGCGCCGGCTCGAAGAGCCTGATCCGGTACCCGAGGGAATGCGTGCTGTCGCTCTTCGCGGCGTACGCCGCCATGTGGTGGTCGGCAAGGTA
The DNA here is from genome assembly GCA_964398335.1 of uncultured Rhizobiaceae bacterium. Lineage (GTDB taxonomy): Bacteria > Pseudomonadota > Alphaproteobacteria > Reyranellales > Reyranellaceae > JAFAZJ01. Next base: position 565 of record CAYNOF010000358.1, on the reverse strand, counting down.
CTCGCAGTACAGGGCAGTCTCGCCCGTCCTTGCGGTGATCCGTTCGAGCGCGGGTTGGCACAACCCTGCAAAGGACGTGCTCTGCGTGACCAGATTTGCGATCCGAAGGAATCGCAGGCCGAGCCTGTAGCGCCGTTGCGCGGCGTCCCGCTCGACGAAGCCCGCGCTGCGAAGCAGGTCGAGCAGGCGGTGCGACGTGCTCATGGGCAGGCCAAGTGCCGTGGCGACGTCCGTCACCCCGACGGTGCCGCCCGCTTCCGCCATGACTGTCAACACGGCGAGCGTGCGCGCCACTGTTCCCGACGTGTCGACCGCCTGCCTTCCGGCTGGTTTGCGCATCACCTGTCGCCTTCCCCGGCGGCGCGTTGACAGCGGGCGCGGGCGCTTGTCATAGTTTTGGAAACATATCCCGCTGACCGGAATATGTCACGAGGAGACGCGATCATGGGCAGCCTGCCGGCGGAGAAGGTCGCGCAGTGGAAGCACGACGGCTTCCTGTCGCCGTTTGCGTTGCTTGGCGAGGACGAGCTGCGGGCCTGCCAGCAGGGCGTCGCGCGATACGAGG
>CAYNOF010000357.1:0-3135 GCA_964398335.1 uncultured Rhizobiaceae bacterium | reverse complement strand
TGGCGCTTCAGCTCGGTGATATCGCGATAGGTCGCGACGATGTCGCCGTTGGCCAGCGGCCGCGCGGGGTACTCGAGGAAGCGGCCGGACGGCGTCCAGCGCGTATAGGTGAGGCCCGGCGCGCTGCGGCGTCGATCGAGCCAGTCGCGAATGTCGGCCTCGACATCCTCGATCACGCCGAAATCGCCGCGCTGGATCTGGAAGCGCTGGATGTCGGCGCTGGCGGCGCCGAGATGGGCGACCTCCTCGGGCAAGGCGAGCAGGTCGCGGACCTTCTGGTTGTCGATCGCCCAGCGCAGGTCGCGGTCGAACAGCATGACGCCGTCGCTCATGTTGTCGATCACCACCTGCAGGCGCTCCAGCGCCTGCGCGGTCTCGGCGCGTGCCCGCTCGGCTTCCTCCTTGGCCGCCGCCAGCTCGTCCTCGTGACGCTTCAGGTCGGTGATGTCGCGATGCGTCATCACGATGCTGCCGTCGGGCAGCGGGTGATACTTGTAGTCGAGCCAGCGGCCGGTGACGGTGCGCCCGAGGCGGGCCGCCTCGCCGCGCCAGAAGCGCTCCTCCAGCCGCGCCATCGAGGCTTCGGGATCCTTCAGCGGGCCGTAATCGCCGCGCTGTGCCTGAAAGCGGAAGATGTCGCGGATCGTCGGCAGCTTGGCCAGCGCCGCCTCGTCGACCTGGTAGACGTCGCGGATGGCGCGGTTGGTGTAGCGCCAGTGGCCGGTGCGGTCGACCAGGATGACGCCGTCGTCCATCGCGTCGAGCACGGTGCGCATGACGTTCTGCGCCGTCTCGGCGGCCAGCCGCGAGACCTCGGCCTGGTTCTGCAGCTCGTCGTTGCGCGCCAGGGCGGCGCGCAGATCCGCCTCGATCCTGAAGCGCTCGCGCAGGCGGCGATGCACGCCGCGCGTCCACAGCGTCAGGGCCAGCAGGTACAGCAGGTTGCCGATGCCCAGGCCGCGCGCGATCGGATCGCTCTGCAGCGCCAGGCCGATCGCCTGCGGCAGCAGGGCGGGGACGAAGAAGCCCAGCGCCACCGGCGTGTACAGCGCGCGGGCGTAGGCGGCATTGACCGTCATCACGCCCAGCGCCACCAGGGGCAGGACCCAGACGAAATCCGGCCTGGTGCCCAGCAGCACCAGGGTCTGCGCCGTCCATCCCAGGCCGATGCCGATGGAGATCACGACGTAGACCCGCAGCCAGGCTTCCAGGCGATCGTCGGCCGGCTTGCGGCGCACATAGAGGAAATGGAAGCCGTAGCGGATCGCGGCCATCACGCCGTAGGCAATCGACAGCACCAGCGCGCGCGGCTCGGGCACCGAGTTCCAGATCGAGACCATGACGATCAGCCAGATGGCATCGACCCCGTAGGGCGAGGACACCATGGAATCGAGCAGCGTGCGGCGCATCGCCGTGTCGATGGAATGCGCCCCCGCCGGATGACTGGCGGAAACCGACGTCGTCGTCATGAGCCCCTCTGACCGGACCCTCCAGCCTCGCAGCGCTCTGTCACGGCTGTGTCTCGCGAAGGGGGGCCGTTTGTAACGTCTGTAACGCCAACAGCCCCTGCCGCGTCAGGTTGCAGACGAGACACAAAGGCTGGTGTGGCGAGACCGGGATGTTGCGGGCCGCGGGCATGGTGCGGCCATCGACGGACGGCGCAGCGCCGCCGCCATCCACACCAGGGGAGATGCGACCATGTCCAAGAGCATCGCCATTCTGGCCGCCGGCCTGTCGACCGCTTCGGCCTCCCTCGGCGACAACGGCAAAGTCATGGGCACCGGCTCGGCCGGCGTGACCGTGCTCGGCGTCGAGCTGGCGCCTGCGCGGCGGTAAGCCCATCCCGGGGCGGTGCCGCATGGTCGCCGTTCCGCTTGCTTCGGGGAGACTGGCCATGGCCCGCATCGCTCTTGCCGCATTCGCCGCTGCCTTCTGCGCCGCCGCCGCGTTGGCGGCGCCAGCCGTGCCAGGCCGCGTCGAGGCCGACGGCCCGGTGCTGAAGGTGACGATGAGTGACGGTCGCGTGCTGAGGAGCCCCGATCTCGTCGGCGCCGTGCTGACCGTGCGCGACGGCGACGGCGTCGTGCGCCGCATCAAGCTCGCCGGATTGAACGACGATCCGCGCGACCGCTCCCACAGCATCAAGCTGCACGATTTCCAGGTCGAGGTCGCGCCCGGCGCGTGGCGGCCCTACTGCCAGAAATGGTCGGCCGACGGCACCCAGGCCGGCATCCCGATGGCCACCGCGGATGGCGGCTTCGAGCTGGTGTGCACCGCCGGCTCCAAGCTCAAGTGCGTGCGCTTCGGCTACGCGCCATGGGCCAAGGGCCCGGGCGGCGAGTCGCTGCAGCCGCTGTGGGAAGCGTGCAACCGCATGGTGCGCGCCGATTACGGCGGGCAGGGCGAGGCGACCACGCTCGATGGCCAGATCATCGACATGTACGATCCGCAGGGCATCCAGACACCGGACAACGCGCCGGGGCACGGTTTCGAGGCCGGCTGGGCACCCGACGGCGCGGTCTGCGTCAACCATGTGCGGGTGAAGCGGAACACGTCGCTGGAGGCGCTGGAAGCGAAGTACCCGCGCCTGAAGGGCCGCACCGGCGCGATCTGCACCGAGGAATTCGCCCGCGCGCACGGCGCGATTCTCTTCAACCGGTCGAGGATGTAGCGGAATTCCAGCTTGCAAGGGCGTGACTGCGCCTTGCAAGCTGTTCCCCAACGAAAGAGGAGTGGGGGTGTGGCGGGGGACGACCGGCCTCATCTGATTGTGGTCGAGGACGACGCCACGCAGCGTCGCCTGCTGCTGCAGTACCTGGAGAAGCAGGGTTTCCGCGTCACCGGCGTGGATGGCGGCTCGGGTTTGCGCCGGACCATCGAGCGCGAGGCGGCGGCGCTGGTGCTGCTCGATGTCGGCCTGCCCGGCGAGGATGGGCTGACCCTGGCGCGCTGGCTGCGCGGCCGCGACGCGCATATCGGCATCGTCATGGTCACGGCCGCCGGCGAGACCATCGACCGTGTCGTCGGCCTGGAGACCGGGGCCGACGACTACATCGCCAAGCCCTACGAGCCGCGCGAGTTGCTCGCGCGCGTGCGCAGCGTGCGGCGCCGCGCGCCGCGCGCCGCGGCGCGGCC
>CAYNOF010000356.1:0-3996 GCA_964398335.1 uncultured Rhizobiaceae bacterium | reverse complement strand
TCGTGAGCCTGGCGGCGCTGAACGCCAGCCTCTACGCCCTGCTCGCCGGCCGCGCCCGCGGCGTGATCCGCAGGCCCGCGGTGCGCCGCGCGGTGAACCGCGTCGGCGGCGGCGTGCTGATCGGCGCCGGCGTCATGACGGCGATGATCAAGCGGGCGTGAGACCGCCACCTGCCGTCCCGAGCGCAGCGCGGGCGCCGGCGCGCCCGGGACGCAGTCCCAATGAAAAGGGGCGCCTTGCGGCGCCCCGGAGTTGGCCGGCTACAACCCGGCGCTCTCCCGCGAGACGGGAGAGGGAGCTCGTGGCGCTCAGACGCGCTCGATCACCATGGCGATGCCCTGGCCGACGCCGATGCACATGGTGCACAGCGCGTAGCGGCCGCCGGTTTCCTCGAGCTGGTTGAGCGCGGTCATGATCAGGCGGCCGCCGCTGGCACCCAGCGGATGGCCCAGCGCGATCGCGCCGCCGTTGGGGTTCACGTGGCAGGAATCGTCCGACAGGCCGAGCTGGCGCAGCACCGCCAGGCCCTGCGCGGCGAAGGCCTCGTTGAGCTCGACGACATCCATGTCGGTGACCTTCAGCCCGGCGATCTGCAGCGCCTTGCGTGACGCCGGCACCGGGCCGATGCCCATGACGCGCGGCGGCACGCCGGCCGCGGCGGTGGCGAGGATGCGCGCGCGCGGCTTCAGCCCGTGCTCCTGGGCCGCCTTCTCGGAAGCGATCAGCAGGGCACAGGCACCGTCGTTGATGCCCGAGGACTTGCCCGCGGTGACCGAGCCGCCATCACGGAACGCGGCCGGCAGCTTGCTCAAGCCCTCCATGGTGGTGTCGAAGCGCGGATGCTCGTCGGCGTCGACCACCTTCTCGGTCTTGCCGGTCTTCACCGTGACCGGGATCAGCTCCTTCTTGAAGAAGCCCTTTTCCGTCGCCTTCTTGCAGCGCTGCTGGCTGCGGTAGGCGAAGGCGTCCTGGTCGACGCGGCTGATCTGGTGCTCCTGCGCCACGTTCTCGGCGGTCTGGCCCATGGCGTCGACGCCGTAGCGCTTGACCATCGCCGGGTTGACGAAGCGCCAGCCCAGCACGGTGTCTTCCATCTTCATGCCGCGGTCGAAGGCCGATTGCGGCTTGCCCATCACGTAGGGCGAGCGGGTCATGCCCTCGACGCCGCCGGCGACCATCACCTGCGCCTCGCCGAGCCGGATGGCGCGCGCCGCCATGCCGGTGGCTTCCATGCCCGAGCCGCACAGGCGGTTGACCGTGGCGCCCGCGACCTCGACCGGCAGGCCGGCGAGCAGCCCGGCCATGCGCGCGACGTTGCGGTTGTCCTCGCCGGCCTGGTTCACGCAGCCGTAGATCACGTCGTCGACCGCGCCCCAGTCGACATCGGTGTTGCGTTCCATCAACGCCTTGATCGGCAGCGCCGCCAGATCGTCGACGCGCACCGCGGACAGGGCGCCGTTGTAACGGCCGATGGGGGTGCGAACGGCGTCGCAGATGAAGGCGTCTGTCATATGTCGCTCCCGGTGGTCCGGCTCTGTCGCGATCCTGCCCCGATATCACCGGCCTTCGCCGGAGTCGAAGGCGATTTGGCGGCGGTTTCGCGGGGGCGGCCATGCGCGGGCGTGGCGCGCGCCTTGCGAACCCTGCGGCTGTCGCCCACATCGTATCCTCGTCATGTCGCGGCCATAGTAAGGCGACAGCGTCAGCCCGGCTCGCGCAGGAGGGGAAACCCATGGCTCTCACCGGTCTCGTCGATCGTGCCCTGGGCCGGATGTCGCGCACCTTCAGGGACGTCGCGACCGGTGCGCGCGAGGCGGTGGGCGCGCCGCTGCGGCCCGACCTGCCCGAGGACGACCTGCCGCGCCTGCGGGCCCGCATCGAGGCCTGCCTGTCGGGCCCGGGCGGCGAGACCGCGGCCCGGGCCCGCGCCGCCGAGGTGGGCCGCGCCTATTTGACCTTGTCACAGGAAGGTCGCCACCGGTTCCTGCTGATCCTGGCGCGCGAGTACGGACTCGACCGTGAGGCATTGGCCGCGACGGTGGCGCGCTGGCAGGAGGCCACCGACGACAAGGCGCGCGCCAAGGCCGAGGCCGAATTGCGCGGTGCGCTGGAGACGCCGGCGACCCAGTTGCTGGCGCTGTTCAACGGCCTGCCCGAGGGCGTGAAGTTCATCGTCGACCTGCGCGCCGAATTGCTCAAGCTGGGCAGGAGCGATCCCGCCGTCGCGCGCCTGGCCGACGATCTGCGCCGCCTGCTGGCGATCTGGTTCGATGTCGGCTTCCTCGACCTGCGCCGCATCGACTGGCGCACGCCGGCGGCGCTGCTGGAGAAGCTGATCACCTACGAGGCGGTGCACGCCATCCATTCCTGGAGCGATTTGAAGAACCGGCTCGATTCCGACCGGCGCTGCTTCGCCTTCTTCCACCCGCGCATGCCCGAGGAGCCGCTGATCTTCGTCGAGGTGGCGCTGGTCGACGGCATGGCGGGCGACGTCCATCGCCTGCTCGACGAGAAGGCGCCGACGCGCGATCCGGAAGAGGCCAACACGGCGATCTTCTATTCGATCTCCAATTGCCAGGAAGGTCTGGCCGGCGTCAGCTTCGGCAACTTCCTGATCAAGCGCGTCGCCGCCGAGCTCAAGCGCGACCTGCCCAACATCAAGAACTTCGCCACCCTCTCGCCGATCCCCGGCTTCCGCTCCTGGCTGCTCAAGACCCTGGAGGCCGAGGGCGACAAGCTGCTGTCGGAGGAGGAGATCGATCACCTCGCCTCGGTCTCGCCGCCGCCGGCCGAGGCGCCCGACCTGCCGCGCGGCGCCGGCGCGATCACCCGCCTGGTGAACGGCGACTGGACCAGGCAGCCGGCGGCCGAGATCGCGCTCAAGCCCGTGCTGACGCGCCTTTGCGCGCGCTATCTGATCGGCAGCAAGGACGGCCGCGCGCTGGATCGCGTCGCCCACTTCCACCTCAGCAACGGCGCGCGTGTCGAGCGGCTGAACTGGCTGGGCGACGCCTCGCCCAACGGCCTGCGCCAGAGCTGCGGCCTGATGGTGAACTACCGCTACCGGCTGGAGGACGTCGACGCCAACCACGAAGCCTACGCCGACGGCACCATCGTCTCGTCGGGCGAGGTGAAGCGGCTGGCGAAGGGTTAGGCTGGCACGCCGATCACCACCCGCGTCCACGTCGTGACGTCGAGGCGCTTCGAGAGATTGGCTTTCGCTTCCGGCGCGCCGGCATCGCCGCCGGTGTGCAGCGTGCGCAGGCGCGATCTTTCCCAAACCGCCATCGACGGATAGTTGGTCAACAGCAGCATGCGCCGGCGTGGGGGCGTCACCGCAAGATTGCGGAACAAGCCGTAGACCCGCGCGTCGTAGGTCGGTTCGAAGGTCGGCCAGACGCCCAGCGACAGGTCGCGGAATGTCGGCCAATCCTCTTCGGCCAGCTCGAAGGTGCGGAAGGCGTAGACGCCCGGCCGGTCCGGCGGCGTCGATTCGGTCGGCCGCACCGTCGGCTCGAGCAGATCGAGCGTGGTTTCGACGATGTCGGCGTGGGCGGCCAGCGCCTTGCCGGCACGGCTCGTCGCGACATTCGCATCCGGCCAGGCCGACATCACCATGCCCTGCGTCGAGGCAAGCCCGAGCAGGCCCCACCAGACGCCATAGAAGATGCCGCCGGCGTCGCGCACGCCGGCGGCGCCCTCGCCTTTCACGACCCGCGCCACCTCGGGCCAGCGCCGTGGCGCCGCCGTCACGGTGTGCAGCGTGTAGATCACGGCCGGTTGAGGTGCTTCAGCGCATGGCCGGCGCGCGGCCACTCGAAGCTCACCAGCTTGCCGGTCATCGACAGCGTGGCATAGGCGGTGCGCAGGTCCTTGCCGCCGAAGCAGACATTGGTGACCATCGGGTCGGGCAGCTTGAACTGATCGACGCGGCTGCCGTCGGGCCAGATGTCGGAGACGGCGCCGGTGATCAGGGTGGCGACGCAGATGTGGCCG
>CAYNOF010000355.1:0-1016 GCA_964398335.1 uncultured Rhizobiaceae bacterium | reverse complement strand
AAAGTTGAATTCGGCAGTGGTCTGGCCGTTCTGCCCGCCCAGCAGCCGGTCTACATACTCCGGTGGCAGGGCCATGGTCATGCCATTGGTGATGGTGAAGGAACGCGGCGCAATCTGCCAGTCGGTCACGTCGGTGTGCCCGAAGCGGCTCACCATGCCGATATCGGTGCGGCCGCCGCCGCCCGCGCAGTTCTCGAAGATCACATTGGGGAACTTCGCGCGCAGCCGGTCGTAAATGCCATACAGCGTGTCGTAATAGCGCCAGTAGCCATTCTCCACATATCCGTCGCGCACGCTGGTGATGCCGCGGCCGGGATCGGTGTTGTAATCCAGGCGGAAGAAGTCGAGCTCATTCTCCTCGATCACGCGATTGATCTGCTCTTCCATCCACTTGGCTGCGGCCGGATTGGTCAGGTCGAGCAGGCCGCCGATCTTACGCTCGCCGTTGTAGTTCATGGCCAGCCAATCGGGATGTTCCTTGGCTACGCGGCTGTCCTCTCCCACGCGTTCCGCGTCCATCCACAGTCCCCAGAGCATGCCGGCGGCGTGTGTCCGGTCGCGGAAAGGCTTCAGCCCTTGGGGGAAGCGCTCACGGCTGACGTCCCAGTTCCCCACCGTGGTCCACCAATTGCCGCCGGGCGCGGCGTACCAGCTGGCATCGATAAAGAAGACTTCCGCTCCACCCTGGGCGGCCACGTCAATGGCGTGCTCCACCTGGTCGGCGGTGATCTCGACTTCCGGCCCAATGCCGGATTCGACCCACGCCGCCTGGTTGCGGAACTGGGGACGAAGCACGCTCTTGCGCAGGTGAGTGTGCATGGCCTGCACGGCCTCGTCCAGATCGCCGAAGACCAATCCCAGGTGCATCTCCGGGCTCGACACCGTCTCGCCCGCCGCCAGCACGCGCAGCGGCGCATTGCCATCCGGACCGGCGCTGAAGGTCAGTCCCGCCGCCCCATCGGTGATCGATCCCATCTCCACATCCAGGTCAAAATCAAAGCTATATCCGCCGGTCC
>CAYNOF010000354.1:0-8473 GCA_964398335.1 uncultured Rhizobiaceae bacterium | reverse complement strand
GCGATCAGCTCGACCGGCTCCGGCACGTGCGTTGCATCGATCTCGCGCACGTTGAGGCGCTCCAGCGACACCACGCGCGGATCGTCGCGCAGCCGCGCGTCGAGCTGACCGTGGCCGACATCGACGCCGTAGACCCTGCGCGCACCGCGGCGCAGCAGCACGTCGGTGAAGCCGCCCGTCGACGCGCCGACATCCATCGCCAATCGCCCCTCGACAGCGATCGCAAAATGATCGAGTGCATGGGCGAGCTTGAGGCCACCACGCGAGACATAGGGGTGGACGGCGCCGCTCAGCACAATCGCTTCGTCATCGCCGACGATTTCGCTCGCCTTGCTGGCGATACGGCCGTCGACAGTGACCAGCCCGGCCTCGATCGCCCGGCGCGCCTCGGCACGCGAGCGCACCAGGCCGCGTGCGGCGAGCGTAAGGTCGAGTCGTTGGCGCTGTCCTGCCATGCCGCCATGCTAGCATCGACGCCGACATCATTTGGGAGGAGAGGATGGCGGCTGATCTACTGGCCGGCGAGACCGCGCTGGTCACCGGCGCCGCCGGCGGCATCGGCCGCGGCATCGCCAAGGCGCTGGTGGCCGATGGCGCGCGGGTGCTGGGCAGCGACATCACCGCGACGCCGGCCGAGGATGGCATCGAGTTCGTCGCCGCCGACCTGTCGAAGCGGGATGGGTGGCGCGGCCTGTTCGACGAGGCGGTGAAGCGGCTGGGCTCGGTCTCGCTGTTCGTGCATGCCGCCAGCCCGCGCCGGCGCGAGGTGGATCATGCCATGGCGGTCCCCGAGGACGTCTGGGATTCGATGGTCGAGGTCAATCTGCGCAGCGGCTTCTTCCTCGGCCGGGCGATCGGCGCGCATATGCGCGAGCACCGGATCAGGGGCCGCATCCTCTTCATCACCTCGCTGCATCGCACCGTGCCGCGCAATCTCGTGCATTACAGCGCCTCGAAGGCCGGCATGACCATGGTGATGAAGGAGCTGGCCCGCACGCTCGCGCGCGACGGCATCCGCGTGAACGCCATCGCGCCCGGCGCGATCCCCGGCGGCGGCTTCGTCTCCAACGACCTCGGTTCGCTGGTCGCGCAGATCCCGCTGGGGCGCGCCGGCACGCCCGACGACATCGCCCAAATGGCGGTGGCGGTGCTGTCGGAGCGCTTCGGCCGCTACGTCGCCGGCACGACGATCGACGTCGACGGCGGCATCAGCCTCATCAGCTGGATGCCGCCGGCTTAGTGGGACCGGCGCCGGTCCCGGGAAGACTCTAACCGCGTGCGCGTTCTTCGCGGGCGATGCCCAACGCAGCGAGCGCGGTGGCGGCGATCGATTTCGCGTCGAGGCCGGACCATTCGTATTGCTTCGCCGGCGACGCGTGGTCGATGAAGCGGTCGGGCAGGATCATCGGGCGGATCTTCAGGCCGTTGTCGAGCGCGCCGGCCGTTGCGAGGTATTGCATCACCTGCGCCGCGAAGCCGCCGACCGCACCCTCCTCGATAGTGATCAGCACCTCGTGTTCGCGTGCCAGGCGCTTCACCAGATTCGTATCAAGCGGCTTGGCGAAGCGGGCATCGGCGACCGTCGTGGAGAGGCCGCGCGCGGCGAGGTCGTCGGCTGCCTTGAGACACTCCTGCAGCCGCGCGCCGAAGCTCAGCAGCGCGATCTTGCTGCCCTCGCGCACGATGCGGCCCTTGCCGATCTCCAGCGGCGTGCCCCTGGCCGGCAGCTCGACGCCGACGCCCTCGCCCCTGGGATAGCGGAAGGACGAGGGCCTGTCGTCGATCGCCGCGGCGGTCGCCACCATGTGCATCAGCTCGAGCTCGTCGGACGCGGCCATGACGACGAAGTCCGGCAGGCAGGCCAAATACGTCACGTCGTAGCTGCCGGCATGCGTGGCGCCGTCGGCGCCCACCAGCCCGGCGCGGTCGATGGCGAAGCGCACCGGCAGCTTCTGGATCGCCACGTCGTGCACGACCTGGTCGTAGGCGCGCTGCAGGAAGGTCGAGTAGATCGCGGCGAAGGGCTTGAAGCCTTCGGTGGCCAGGCCGGCGGCGAAGGTCACGCCGTGCTGCTCGGCGATGCCGACGTCGAAGCTGCGTTCGGGGAAGCGCTTGGCGAACTGGTCGAGGCCGGTGCCGTTGGGCATCGCCGCGGTGATGGCAACGATCTTCTTGTCGGCCTCGGCCTCGGCGATCAGCGCCTTGGCGAAGACCGAGGTGTAGCTCGGCGCGTTGCTGACGGCCTTGACCTGCTTGCCGGTGACGACATCGAACTTCACCACGCCGTGGTACTTGTCGTCGCTCGCCTCGGCCGGCGGATAGCCCTTGCCCTTGCGGGTCACGACATGGATCAGCAGCGGCTTGTCGAAGCTCGCGGTGCGCGCGTTGCGCAGCACCGGCAGCAGATGCTCCATGTTGTGGCCGTCGACCGGGCCGACATAGTGGAAGCCCAGCGCGTCGAAGATCGTGGCGCCGTGCACGAACTCCTTGGCCACCGCCTCGGCGCGGCGCGCGGCATCGGCGAAAGGCGGTGGCAGGCGCTCGGCGACGCTCTTGCCCAGGCCGCGCAGCGACTGGAACGGACGCGAGGTCAGCAGGCGTGTGAGATGCGCCGACAGCGCGCCGACCGGCGGCGCGATCGACATCTCGTTGTCGTTGAGCACGACGATCAGCTTGGAGCGCAGCGCGCCGGCGTTGTTCAGCGCCTCGTAGGCCATGCCGGCGCTCATCGCGCCGTCGCCGATCACCGCCACGACGTTGTTGGTGCCGCCCGACAGATCGCGCGCCACCGCCATGCCCAGGGCGGCGGAGATCGAGGTCGAGGAATGCGCGGCGCCGAACGGGTCGTACTCGCTCTCGCTGCGGCGGGTGAAGCCGGAGAGACCACCTTCCTGGCGCAGGGTGCGGATGCGCTTGCGCCTGCCGGTGAGGATCTTGTGCGGGTAGGCCTGGTGGCCGACATCCCAGACGATGCGATCGCGCGGCGTGTCGAAGGCGTAGTGCAGCGCCACGGTGAGCTCGACCACGCCCAGCCCGGCGCCGAGATGGCCGCCGGTCAGCGATACCGCCGAGATCGTCTCCTGGCGCAGCTCGTCGGCCACCTGCCGCAGTTGTTCGGGACGCAGGCGCCGCAGGTCGGCCGGCGTGTCGATCTGGTCGAGCAGCGGCGTGGCGGGGCGGATGGGATCGGACATGGAGACTCTCAGGCGCGGCGGTCGACGACGAAACGTGCCGCCTGTTTCAAGAGGTCCCCCCGCGGACCAAAGGATTCAAGGTGCAAAGCGGCCTGGTCGGCCAGCCGCGACGCCTGGTCGCGCGCCCGCTCGAGCCCCAGCAGCGTGACGAAGGTGGCCTTGCCCTGGGCGGCGTCCTTGCCCGGCGTCTTGCCCAGCGCCTCGGCCGTGCCCTCGACGTCGAGCAGGTCGTCGGCGATCTGGAAGGCCAGCCCGACATCGTGGGCATAGGCCGACAACGACAGCCGCGCCTGGTCCGACGCCTTGCCGAGGATCGCGCCGGCCGAGCACGAGAAGGCGATCAGTGCGCCGGTCTTCATGCGCTGCAGCCGCGTGGTCTCGTCGATGCTCAGGGATCGTTCTTCGGCGATCATGTCCAGCATCTGGCCGCCTACCATGCCGCGCGGCCCGATGGCCTGCGCCAAAGCGGTGACCAGCTGCACGCGCACCGCCGGGTCGCCATGCGTGTCGGGGTGCGCCAGCACCTCGAAGGCCAAGGCCTGCAGCGCGTCGCCGGCGAGGATCGCGGTCGCCTCGTCGAACTTCCTGTGGCAGCTCGGCTGGCCGCGCCGCAGATCATCGTCGTCCATCGCCGGCAGGTCGTCGTGGATCAGCGAATAGGCGTGCACGAACTCGACCGCCGCCGCCACGCGCACCGCCGATACCTGCGCCACGTTGAACAGCGTCGAACCGGCGAGCACGAAGAACGCGCGCAGGCGCTTGCCGCCACCCAGCGCGGCGTAGCGCATCGCCTCGGCGAGGCGGCCTTCCGGATCCCCGTTGACCGGCAGCAGCCGGTCCATGGCGCGCTCGACCATCTCCGACGAGACAGGCAGCGCGGCGGTGAAGTCACGATGCTCGGACAGGGGCATGGGCTCGTCGCTGAAACCGACTCGGGAACGGGACTGCCCGGTGTACGACATGGTCGACCTCCGGGCTTGATCTTGATGACCGGCCGTGCCGGCGCAATGGCCGGCTTGTGCCGAAAGCGTGCAGCCCCCTCAGCTCATGCCGGAGGGCTCGCTCGAAACGGTGCCGTCGACGGCGACGACGATGCGGTCGACCTTGGCCTTGGCTTCGGCCAGCTTGGCCTCGCAATGCTTCTTCAGCGCCGCGCCGCGCTCGTAGGCCGCGATCGCCTCGTCGAGCTTGATCTGGCCGCGCTCGAGCTGCTGGACGATGCCCTCCAGCTCGCGCAGCGCGTCCTCGAACGACAGGGCCGCGATGTCTTTGGCCGTCGCCGGTTTCTGTTCCGCCATACCCTCGTCCTTACGCCGCCATCAGCGCCCGCACATGCGCCTGCGCCGAGCGGCCCAGCGCGTCCAGATCGTAGCCGCCCTCCAGCGCCGAAACCAGCCGGCCGCCGGCATGGTCACGCGCGACCTGCAGCAGCTGCTCGGTGGCCCAGGCGAAGTCGTCCTCGGTCAGCCTGAGCTCGGCCAGCGGATCGGCCTGGTGGGCATCGAAGCCGGCCGAGATGATCACGAACTCGGGCGCGAAGGCGCGGACCGCCGGCAGGACCTGCTCGTTCATCGAGGCCCGGAACTCGACCGAGCCCGAGCGCGGCGGCAAAGGGGCGTTGACCACGTTGGGGTGGCCCGCGTGGTTGTGCATGCCGCTGCCGGGATAGAGCGGGCTCTGGTGCGTCGAGGCGTAGAACAGGTTGGCATCGACCAGCGCCTGCGTCTCGGTGCCGTTGCCGTGATGCACATCGAAATCCACCACCGCGACCTTGGTGATGCCGTGCCGTGCCCGGGCGTGGCGCGCGGCGACGACGACGTTGTTGAACAGGCAGAAGCCCATCGGCCGCATTGGCTCGGCATGGTGTCCGGGCGGGCGCACGGCGCAAAAGGCGTTGCTCGCCTCGCCGCCCATCACCGCATCCGTCGCCGCCACCAGCGCGCCGGCCGCGCGCAGCGCCGCCTCCTTCGAGCCGGGCGAGACGATCGTGTCGCCGTCGAGCTGCACGTAGCCCTCGGTGGGAAAGGCCGCGAGCACGGCCTCGACGTAGCGCGGCGGGTGCGCGCGTGTGAGTTGCTCGGTCGTCGCCAGCGGCGCCTCGCGCCGTTGCAGGCCGGCGAACTCGGGGCCCGACAGCGCCTTCAGCACCGAGGCCAGCCGCGCCGGCCGTTCAGGATGGCCTTCGCCAGGGTCGTGTCCAAGGCATGCCGGATGCGTAAAAAGATAAGTAGCCATCGCTGGCGTCTCTTCCCTACAGGAACTAGTCTCGTTCCGTGGGTGATAGCCTCCCGGCCACCAAGCGGGAAGAAAAACCCTCGGGGAGTCCGAAGCGCCGCACCATTTCCTGCGTTGCAGCGCGTCATTTTCACATCGCAGAATTGCATTCTGCAAATTGCGGGGGCTGGTGTCTCATGCTAGCGTCCGCGCCAATATGAACAACCATTCACTGGGAAGGACGCCATGGGCAATGTGAGTCACACCATCACGCGGGCTGCTTCGGTGCCGGCCAACTTCAGTCATGCCGCCGACGCGCTCGTAGAAATGCCCAAGGACCGCCAGTTCGTCACCGCGCTGGCCCGCGGGCTCGACATCCTGCGCGCCTTCCAGGCCGGTGACGGCATGCTGGGCAACCAGGAGATCGCCGCGCGCACCGGCCTGCCCAAGCCGACGGTGGCCCGTCTTACCCACACGCTGACCGAACTCGGCTACCTCAGCTACGCGCGGCGCTTCCGCAAGTACGAGCTGGGCGCCTCGGTGCTGGCGCTGGGCTATGCGGCGCTCAGCAACATCGACGTGCGCCACGTCGCGCGCCAGCCGATGCAGCAGCTCGCCACCAGCCTGAACTGCGCCATGGCGCTGGGCGCGCGCGACCGTCATTCGATGATCTGGCTCGAGGCCCAGCGCGGCCCCGCCGCGATCGCCATCACCTACGATGTCGGCTCGCGCGTGCCGATCGCCAGCACGGCGATGGGCCGCGCCTATGTCGCGGGCCTGCCGGAGCCGGAGAAGACAAGGCTGCTCGACGCGATCCGCCGCCGCTGGCGCGACGACTGGGGCAAGGTGAAGACCGGCATCGAGCGCGCCGAGCGCGAGATCGCCGAGCGCGGCTTCTGCGTCGTCTGGGGCGAGTGGCTGCAGGAGATCTGCGGCGTCGGCGTGCCGCTGCGCGGCCCCGACGGTGTGGCCACCCATGCCTTCACCTGCTCGGCGCCGATCTACCAGACGGCCAAGGAGAAGCTCGAGCAGCTCTGGGGCCCGCGCCTGGTCACGCTGGTGCGCGACGTGCGCAACGGCCTGGCGGGACGCCATTCGATGCCGGAATCGATGCGCCGGCCGATCCGCGCTGCCTAGAGGCCCGTGCTCGCGCACACCTTCAGGCTTCTGTCTTTCCTGGCGGTGATATTCGGCGGCATCGCCTTCATCGGCGTGCCGGCTTTGGAGCGCCATTTCACCTTCCGTCCACGCGTCGCGACCTACGCGTGGACCGCGCCCGCGGGCGCCGAGGATGTCTTCTTCGACAGCGCGCCCGGCATCCGCCTGCATGGCTGGTACTGGCGCGCCGACAAGAGCAAGCCGGCCCAAGTCACGGTCCTCTACGCCCATGGCAATGCCGGGCACGTGCAGCGCTTCGCGCCGGCGGCGGCATATATCGCGTCGCTGGGCTTCGACGTGCTGCTCTACGATTATCGCGGCTATGGCCGCAGCGAAGGCGAGTCCGAGGACGAAACGACGCTGTACGCCGACGGCCGCGCGGCGATGGCGTACCTGGTGAAGGGCCGCGGCGTGCCCGCCGAGAGCATCGCGCAGTACGGCTACTCGCTGGGCAGCGCCGTCTCGGCTGAGCTCGCGACGAGCGATGCCTGCCGCGCCGCTGTGCTGGTGGCGCCGCTGGCCTCGGTCTCGGCGCAGGTCTCGGCGATGTACCCCTGGCTGCCCGAGCCGTTCCACGTGCTCACGCGCAGCCGCTTCGACACCGTGGGCAAGATCAACCGTGCGCGCTGCCCGGTCATGGTCGTGCACGGCGATCGCGACGAGATCATCGGCGTCGAGCAGGGCCACGCCGTCTATGCCGCGGCGCGCGAGCCCAAGCGCCTGATGATCATCTCGGGCGCGACCCACTGGCTGGGCCGCACCGACACCTCTCATCTCGACGCGGCCGCGACGTTTATCCGAAATTCGCCTTCGTCTCTCCCAGGCCCTGCCACGTCGCGGTGACGCTGCCCCCGCCGGGCAGCATGTAGGGCACATGGGTCGAGCCGGTGAGGATGACGTCGCCGGCCTTGAGCTGCTTGCCGAACTGGTTCAGGCGGTTGGCCAGCCAGGCGAGCGCGATCAGCGGTCCGCCCATGACATTGGTGCCCGGCCCGCCGGCGACGCGATTGCCGTCGAGCGCGCAGCTGCCGTCGACCGCGGCCAGGTCGATGCCCTGCCAGTTGGCGATCTCGGGACCGACGACGCAGGCGTATTGCAGGACCTCGTCGACGATGCGGCCCTTGCCGCTGACCTTGCTCAGATCGGCGTGGCGGTTCTCGACGATCTCCATGCCGCAATGGAGCGCGGCGATGAACGGCTTGATGCTCTCGGCATCATAGGGCGTCGCGCCCTTCGGCGCGTCCTTGGCGATGCGGGCCACGACCTCGCACTCGACTCCGGCCTTGAAGATATCGCCCTTGGCCACCGTGACGCCGCTCTGCTTCACGCCGCTGCCGTAGATGCCGGCGAAGGCGGGCTGGCTCAGCCCGGCAGGCTGATAGAGCGCCGGCAGCGACAAGGCGACCTTCCAGCCGGCGATGCGATCGGCACCGTTGGCGGTCAGGCGATCATGCACCGCGAACTGCGTGAGATAGGCCTCGTCCTCGCTCATCGCGTCGGTGGCGCCGGGCATGAAGTCCATCACCCGCCTCTCGCGGCGGGCGGCGGCGACCTTGTCGGCCAGGGCGGCGATCTCTGCGGGCGTCATCTCGGCTGTCCCTCCTTCTTGCGTGCTTCTTTCTTGCCACGCGAAACGGCCTCGCGCGCGAGAATTTCAGCCGACGGCTTGAGCGCATCGCGCACAAGAGTGCTGAGATCGTCGACGGGAAACGGATCGGTGTCCTTGAAGTTCACGCAGCCCACGCCGGCCTTTATCTTCGGCCACTTCGCGCGGAACGCCGCCGAGCGCTCGGCCGAACAGGTGTAGACCGACAGGCAGCGCTTCTGGCTCGCCCAGGCGACGAAGTGTTCGCCGCGCCTGTAGGTCGGCATGCGATAGCTCATGTCGATCGCGGCATCAGGCGCGA
>CAYNOF010000353.1:0-4582 GCA_964398335.1 uncultured Rhizobiaceae bacterium | reverse complement strand
CACCCCCTTGCCTTCCATGACCGGCTTGGCGGCCAGCGGACCGATATCGCCCAGGCCCAGCACGGCGGTGCCGTTGGTGATCACCGCCACGAGGTTGGCGCGCGAGGTGACGGTGGCGGCTTCGGCCGGGTCGGCGACGATGGCGTTGCAGGCGGCGGCGACTCCGGGCGAATAGGCCAGCGACAGGTCGCGCTGGGTGGCCAGCGGCTTGATCGGCGCGACCTCGATCTTTCCCGGGCGTGGCAGGCGGTGATAGCGCAATGCGGCGTCGGCGAGTTCCTCAGCCATGGTTCCTCCCGGGTTTGCCCAAACAAAGCGGCCGCCCCTCGTCGGGGCGGCCTCCTTGTCGCATCGTGCCGGTTACGAACGGATGATTGGTGCGCCCGAGAAGACTCGAACTTCCACGGTGTTACCCGCCAGCACCTCAAGCTGGTGCGTCTACCAATTCCGCCACGGGCGCAAACACCGATCGGCCGGTCTGATGCCCGGTCGGGCCTGTCGGCCAAACCGGCCGGGGAGATAGCAAATCGCCCCCCGCGAGGCAACACGGGCGGTGGTTTGACCGGGGCGATTTCGGCGCCTATTTCAACACCATGGAATGGCGGGTCGAGGACCGGCTGGTGCCCTATCCCGAGGCGCTGGCGACGATGGATGCCCGGGTGGCGGCGATCCGCGCCGGCACGGCGGGCGACCAGGTCTGGCTGCTGCAGCACCCCCCGCTCTACACGTCAGGAACCAGCGCCAGGCCTGCCGATCTGCTGGCTCCCGACCGTTTCCCGGTCTACGCCGCCGGCCGCGGCGGGCAGTACACCTATCACGGCCCCGGCCAACGCGTGGCCTACGCCATGATCGACCTGCGCCAGCGCCGCAGCGACGTGCGCCGTTATGTCCACGACCTCGAGGAGTGGATCATCCGCGCTTTGGCCCATTTCAACGTCAAGGGCGAGCGGCGCGGCGATCGCATCGGCGTCTGGGTGGTGCGGCCCGACAAGCCGCCGATCCTGGCCCCCGACGGCACGATGCTGCCGGCCGAGGACAAGATCGCCGCCATCGGCGTGCGGGTGCGCCACTGGGTCGCCTTCCACGGCATCTCGATCAACGTCGACCCCGATCTCAGCCATTTCCACGGCATCGTGCCCTGCGGCATCCAGGGTTACGGCGTGACCTCGCTGGTCGATCTCGGCCTGCCGGTGACCATGGCCGACCTCGACGTCGCGCTGCGTCAGGCCTTCGACGAGGTGTTCGCACACATCCCGGCTTCGCCTCGCTCAGGATGACGGCGGGTCGGTCTTCATCCGGTAGCGGAAATCGCAGTACGGCGCGCCCTTCATGATGGTCTGGGTGCGCTTGAACTCGATTTCCGGGCCGCCGACATCGGCGATGTGGAAGTCCATCTCGCACAACAGGATGGTGCCGAGATCGGGCTCGCCCAGCGCCTTGAAGAACTCGGCGTAGCGGCAGCGCGTGATGTTGTAGTCGCGCGCCTCGGCATCGTCGCGCAGCATGTCGCGCTCGACCGAATCGCCAATGCGCGGGCGCAGATCGGCCCAGATGGCGTCGAATTTCTGCTTCGGTCCGCCCGTTTCAGCCGAGCCGATGCGGCGATAGAGGCTCTTGGACCAGTCGCGCAGCGCCTCGCCGACGATGCGGTTGGCTTTCTCTGCGCCCAGTTCGGCACGCAACGCCTTGAGCACCGGCACCAGCACGCGCGCCTGCGCCTTCACCTCGTCCATCAGCGACACTGCAGATGCGATCTCGGTCATGCCCGTCCTCCCGTTCAGAGCGTGGCGATTTCTTCGAACCCCTCGCCGACCGCCTCGGCGGCATCCTCGACATCCACTGACGCCACGCGTGCGGCACGCGGTCCCCGGTGGCAGGCGGCGACGAAAAGCTCGAGCGAGTCTTCCGTGCCCGCCGCCAGCGCCTCGACCGAACCGTCGGCGCGATTGCGCACCCAGCCGCGCAGGCCCAGCACCCGCGCCTGGCCGACCGCCCAGTAGCGGAAGCCGACGCCCTGCACACGGCCGCGGATGCGCAGCCTCTTCATGCCGCCTCTCCGTTCAGCCGACGATCGCGCGCCAGCCGTTCTGAAGCGTAAGCACCACACCCGAGGCCAGCAACAGGCCGAGCACGACGATGCGGAACGAGGCCGGCGGGATGTGGCGCGTGGCGACGGTGCCGATCCAGGCGCCCGATACCAGGCACGGGAACATCCACGCCCAACGCCACAGCGTTGTGGCGCCGATATAGCCGGCCCATGCGACCATCAGCAGCGCGATGACCTGGCTGGCCGAGTTCAGGATGGTCATCAGGCCGCGATGGCGCTGCTTGTCCCAGCCGCGCAGCACGCCCCACACCGCCGGCACCGCACCGGTGAGCCCGGCCAGCCCGCCCATCACGCCGCCCACCGCGCCGATCGCGGCATCGGCCGCCTTGCCACCGCCCTCGACGCGCAGCCGCGTGCCCATCGCCAGCTGAAACACCGCGTAGGCGACCAGCAGCGCGCCGAAGCTCAAGCGGAACAGCTCCAGATCGGTATGCGCGATCAGCCAGACGCCCAGCGGCAGGCCGAGCAGCGAGGCCCCGAGCATGGGAAACAGCGTCGGCCAGTCGACCGTGCGCCACACAGTGGGCACCGCGACGCATTGCGAGACCACGGCGCCGAACAGCACCAGCGGCGTGAGCTCCGGGAGCGGAAACAGCCACACCCAGAAGGCGATCGACACCAGCGCATAGGCGAAGCCCGACAGGCCGGAGACGAAGGCCGCGATGAAGGCGCCGGCGAGGAACACCGCAAGATCGGTTGGAGACATCTCGTCTTCCTGGGACCGCCGGCGTCGCGCCGGCCTTCCCGTCAGGCGAACTCGAGGATCTTCTGGTCGACGCGCAGGCTTTCGCCGGGCTGGGCGTGCAGCTTGGCGATGGTGCCGTCGCGCGTGGCGCGCAGCACGTTCTCCATCTTCATCGCCTCGACCTTGGCCAGCGCCTCGCCGGCCTTGATCTCCTGGCCCTCGGCGACCTCGACCGAGACCAGCAGGCCGGGCATCGGCGAGAGCAGGAACTTCGAGGTGTCGGGCGCGGCCTTCACCGGCATCAGCTTGAGCAGCTCGGCGCGGCGCGGGCTGAGCACCAGCACGTCGGCCTGGCCGCCGGCATGGAACAACGTGTAGCCGGCGCCCTTGGCGTCGACCTGCGCCACGACGCGCGCGCCGTCGATCATGGCGTCGAACAGCGGCCGGCCCGGCGACCAGCGCGTCGCGACCTTCATCGCACGGCCATCGACCGTGACCTCGACGCTGCCGAACAGCTCCTCGATCGACACCGAGGCATTGTGATGCTCGCCGTTGAGCACGACCACGACCGAGCCGGACGCGGCGCCACCGCTGCGCGCCGTGGTGATCCGGTCGATGGTCGCGGCGATGGCGACCAGGATCGCCGGGTCCTTGGGCGGCAGATGCGCGGTGGTGAAGCCGCCCTTGAACTCCTCGGCGATGAAATTGGTGGTGAGCTTGCCGGCGCGGAAGCGCGGATGGCTGACCAGCGCGGCGAGGAAGCTCATGTTGTGATTGAGGCCGCGCACGTAGTATTCGTCGATCGCCTGCAGCATGCGGTCCGACGCCTCGTCGCGCGTGGCGCCATAGGTCACCAGCTTGGCGATCATCGGATCGTAGAACATGCTGATCTCGCCGCCCTCGTACACGCCGGTATCGACGCGCACGTCAGACGCGGCAGGCGGCGGCAGGTAGCGCACCAGGCGACCGGTCGAGGGCAGGAAGCCGCGGAACGGATCCTCGGCATAGACGCGCGCCTCGACCGCCCAGCCCTTGAGCTCGACGTCCTTCTGCGTGAACGGCAGCTTCTCGCCCGCGGCGACTCGGATCATCAGCTCGACGAGGTCCAGGCCGGTGACCAGCTCGGTCACCGGATGCTCGACCTGCAGGCGGGTGTTCATCTCCAGGAAGTAGAACTTGCGGTTCTTGTCGACGATGAACTCGACCGTGCCGGCCGATTTGTAGTTCACCGCCTTGGCCAGCGCGACCGCCTGCTCGCCCATCGCCTTGCGCGTCTTGTCGTCGAGGAAGGGGCTGGGCGCCTCCTCGATCACCTTCTGGTGACGGCGCTGGATCGAGCATTCGCGCTCGCCGAGATAGACGCAATTGCCGTGGCCGTCAGCCAGCACCTGGATCTCGATATGGCGCGGCTCCTCGACGTATTTCTCGATGAACACGCGATCGTCGGCGAAGCTCGCCTTGGCCTCGTTGGTCGCCGAGACGAAGCCTTCCTTGGCCTCGGCGTCGTTCCACGCCAGGCGCATGCCCTTGCCGCCACCGCCGGCCGAGGCCTTGATCATCACGGGATAGCCGATCGACTGGGCGATCTTCACCGCCTCGTCGGCGTTGGGAATCGCCTCGAGATGGCCCGGCACCGTGCTGACGCCGGCCTTCTTGGCGAGGATCTTCGATTCGATCTTGTCGCCCATGGCGTGGATGGTATGCGCATCCGGGCCCATGAAGGTGATGCCGGCCTTGGCCAGCGCCGCCTGGAACTCCCGCTTCTCCGACAGGAAGCCGTAGCCGGGATG
>CAYNOF010000352.1:0-11224 GCA_964398335.1 uncultured Rhizobiaceae bacterium | reverse complement strand
GGCGTCGCGTCGGCTCGGCCTCGCCGGCGCGCCCAGGCCAATTGAACCGCGTCATCGTTTCGTAGGCGGCGTAGGTGATGTCGGTCAGCGCGCCGATGTCGAAGTCGCGCGCGCCCTCGTTCTCGAACGCCGAAAGCGCGGCATGCTCGCGGAAGATCGCGGCCGGGCCGGCATAGGTGAAGGCCTCGGCGAAGCCCATGCGCCTGCCGATCTCGCTGACGATCCACCAATCCGGCCTGGCCAGGCCGGGCGCCGGCAGGAAGCCGCGCTGGCGCGAGATGCGGCGCTCGGAATTGGTCACCGTGCCGCTCTTCTCGCCCCAGGACATTGCCGGCAGGCGCACATGCGCGTGACGCGCCGTGTCGGTGTCGCGGACGAATTCGCTGACGACGACCAGCTCTGCGGCCTTCAGCGCACGCACGACCTGCGCCGCGTCGGGCAGGCTCACCGCCGGATTGGTCGCCATCACCCACACCGCCTTGATCTCGCCGGCCTCGACGGCGCGGAAGAATTCCACCGCCTTGTGCCCGGCCGACGTCGCGATGCGGGGTGCATTCCAGAAGCGGCGCACGCGCTCGACGTCGCGCGGATCGTCGTAGCCCATATGCGCGGCAAGCTGGTTCGCGAGCGCCCCGACCTCGCGGCCGCCCATCGCATTGGGCTGGCCGGTGACCGAGAACGGGCCCATGCCGGGCCGGCCGATGCGCCCGGTCAGCAGATGCGTGTTGATGATGGCGTTGACCTTGTCGCTGCCGGCCGAGGACTGGTTCACGCCCTGGGAATAGACGGTGACGGTGCGTTCGTTGCGCACGACGAGGTCGTAGAAGCTCTGCAGGTCGCGCACCGGCAACGCCGTGAGCGCGGCGACGGCATCGATATCCGGCGTGCCCGCGCGCGCGGCGGCCAACGCGGCATCGAGGCCGCTGGTGTGCGCGGCCGTCCAGTTGCGCGCCCGCGCGCCGGAGTCCTCGAGCGCCAGCAGCAGGCCGTTGAACAGCGCCACGTCGGAGCCGGCCGCCAGCGGCAGATGCAGGTCGGCGATATCGCAGGTGGCGGTGCGCCGCGGGTCGATGACCACGACCTTCAGTCCCGGCCGCTTCTCGCGCGCCGCGGCGATGCGCTGGAACAGCACCGGGTGGCACCAGGCGAGGTTCGAGCCGGTGAGCACGACGAGGTCGGCCTGCTCGAGATCCTCGTAGGCGCCCGGCACCGTATCCGAGCCGAAGGCGCGGCGATGGCCGGCGACCGAGGAGGCCATGCACAGCCGCGAATTGGTGTCGAGGTGGCGCGAGCCGATGAAGCCTTTCAGCAGCTTGTTGGCGACGTAGTAATCCTCGGTCAGCAACTGGCCCGAGACGTAGAAGCCGATCGAATCGGGGCCGTGCTGCTCGATCAGCCGGGTGAAGTGCCGCACGACATGGTCGAGCGCCTCGTCCCAGCCGGCGGCGCGGCCGTCGATCTCCGGCGCCAGCAGGCGGCCTTCCATACCCAGGGTCTCGCCCAGCGCCGAGCCCTTCGAGCACAGCCGGCCGAGATTGGCGGGATGCTTCGGATCGCCCGCGATGCGCGCGCCGCCATCGCCGTCGGGCGTCGCCCAGACGCCGCAGCCGACGCCGCAATAGGGACAGGTCGTGCGGATCGTCTCGGCGATCCGCGGGCGTGGCGCGATATCCACGGGCTACGCCGCCGCGCGGGCGAGATCGCGGCCCAGCACGACGGCCTCGCGCAGCGCGCCGACCGGCCGGCCCTCGCGGATCAGGTCGAAGAGCCAGCCGCCATCGCTCGCCTCGCCGACCAGGATCGCGCCCGCCACCCTGCCATCGCGCAGGATGACGCGGCGGTAGAGCGCGCCGGAGGGATCGACGTAGAGCAGGTCCTCGTCTTCGGCCGCAGCCTCGATGATCCCGGCCGAAAACACCGACACGCCGGCGACCTTCAGGTTGGTGCCGACGATCGAGCCCGGGTAGCGCGCCCGCTCGCCCGCGAGATGATCCGCGAGAACAGCGGCCTGCTCCCAGGCCGGCGCGACGAGGCCGTAGGTGAGGCCGCGATGCTCGGCGCATTCACCCAGCGCGAAGATCGCCGGGTCGCTGGTGGCAAGCGTGTCGTCGACGATCACGCCGCGGCCGACGGCGAGGCCTGCCTCGCGCGCCAGGGCCGTGTTGGGCCGGATGCCGACGGCCATCACCACCAGGTCGGCCGGCAGGATCCGCCCGTCCGCAAGCCGCACGCCGGTGACGTGCGCATCGCCTTCGATGGCTGCCGTGTTGGCCGACAGCGCGAAGGCGATGCCGCGACGCTCGAGGTCGTGCCGCAGATAGGCGCCGGCGTCGGCATCGAGCTGACGCTCCATCAGGTGCCCCATCAGATGCACGACGGTGACGGCGAGGCCGCGTCGCTGCAGCCCCGACGCCGCTTCCAGGCCGAGCAGCCCGCCGCCGATGACGACGGCGCGTCTGGCCGTCTTCGTCGCCGCGACCAGGTGGTCGACGTCGGCGAGATCGCGGAAGGTCATGACCTCCGGCAGCTTCCCGCCAGGCAGCGGCAGCAGGATCGGGTCGGAGCCGGTGGCGAGGACCAGGCGGTCGTAGGGCGTTTCAGCGCCGGCTTCGTCGACGACGATCCGTCGCGCGCGATCGATGCGTGTCACGCGGCAGCCGGATCGCAAGGCGATGTCGCGCCCGGCGAACCAGGCGGCATCCGTCTCCATGATCGCCTCGGCGCTCTTGTCGCCGGCCAGCACCGAAGACAGCAGGATGCGGTTGTAGTTGGCCCACGGTTCGGCGCCGAGCACGGTGATCGCCCAGCTTCCGGCTGCGCGCGCGTGCAGGCGCTCCAGCAGCCGGTGCGCCGCCATGCCGTTGCCGACGATGACGAGGCGCTCGCGCATGGTCAGGCCGCGCGCGAGGGCAGCTTGTGACGCGCGTAGAGGAACTCCATCACCGAGGCCCGGCAGCGCGTGTATTCGGCGTCGGTCGCCAGCTCCAGCCGGCGGCGCGGGCGCGGCAGTCCGACCGACAGCACCTCGCCGATGGTCGCGGCCGGGCCGTTGGTCATCATCACGATGCGGTCCGACAGCAGCACCGCTTCATCGACATCGTGGGTGATCATCATCACCGTGTTGCCGAGCGTGGCGTGGATCTCCATCACGGAGTCCTGCAGGTGCGCGCGCGTCAGCGCATCGAGTGCGCCGAACGGCTCGTCCATCAGCAGGACCTTGGGCTCCATCGCCAGCGCGCGGGCGATGCCGACGCGCTGCTTCATGCCGCCGGAGATCTCGTGCGGGCGCTTGTCCTTGTGCTGCGCCATCTGCACCAGCTCGAGCTTGTGCATCACCCAGTCGTGGCGCTCGGTCGAGGACTTCACGCCAGAGAACACCTTGTCGACGGCGATGCGCACATTGCCGTAGACGCTGAGCCAGGGCAGCAGCGAGTGGTTCTGGAAGACGATGGCGCGGTCGGGCCCGGGGCTGTTGACCTCCTTGTTCTCCAGCAGCACGGCGCCGGCGCTCACCGGCAGCAGGCCGGCGACCAGGTTCAGCACGGTGGACTTGCCGCAGCCGGAATGGCCGATGATCGAGACGAACTCGCCTTCGTCGATGACGAGGTTGATGTCGCGCAGCACATCGCTCGCCGCGGCGCCGCGGTTGAAGCGCTTGTCGACGTGGTCGAGCTTGAGATAGGCGGGCTGGTTCATCGCTGCTCTCCTCAGGTCGCGCTGGCACCGCGGGTGACGATGCTGCCGATGGCGCCGACCAGGCGGTCGAGCAGGAAGCCGACGACGCCGATATAGACCAGCGCCACGACGATGTCGGGCAGCCGCGAGGAGTTCCACGCGTCCCAGATGAAGAAGCCGATGCCGACGCCCCCGGTGAGCATCTCGGCGGCGACGATGGCGAGCCATGACAGGCCGACGCCGATGCGCAGGCCGGTGAAGATGTAGGGCGCCGCCGCGGGCACCATGATCTTGAAGAAGAACTCCACGTGGTTGAGCCGCAGCACGCGGGCGACGTTGCGGTAGTCCTCGGGGATGTTGCGGATGCCGACGGCGGTGTTGATGATCACCGGCCAGATCGCGGTGATGAAGATCACGAAGATCGCCGATGGATTGGCGTCGCGGAAGGCGGCAAGCGAGATCGGTAGCCAGGCCAGCGGCGGCACTGTGCGCAGCACCTGGAAGATCGGGTCCAGGCCGCGCATCGCCCACATCGACTGGCCGATCACCGCGCCGATCAGGATGCCGACGATCGCCGCCAGGCCGAAGCCGATGGCGACGCGCTGCAGCGAGGTCAGCACGCGCAGCCCCAGGCCGATATCCTGCGGCCCGGCGACAAAGAAGGGATCGAGGATCAGATCCTTGGCCTCGCTCCATACCTTCGACGGCGGCGGCAGGGTGGCCCCGGCGCCGCCGAAGGCGAGCTGCCAGACGCCCAGCAGCAGCGCCAGCACGATCGCCGGCGGAATCACCGCCGACGCGACGCCCTTCAGCACCGGCATGGACCGCTCGCGCCAGTCGCGCCGGGGCAGCTTGAAGGCCACGACCTCGCCGGCCGACTTGCCGGCGGCGAGCGTCGCGGTGACGACCGGTGCGTCGTCGGTCTTGGAAGCGGTGAGAGCCATCTTGGTGTCGCTCCGGATACTCAGGCGATGCGCTTGATCTCGAGGGCCTTGAGGTAGGCCATCGGGTCCTCGGGATCGAAGACCTTGCCGTCGAAGAAGGTCTCCTTGCCGCGCGAAGAGGTGGCCGGGATGTCGGCGGCGGCGACGCCGAGCGTCTTGGCGACTTCGCGCCACAGGTCGTCGCGGTTGACCTTGTCGACCAGCGCCTTGATGTCGGTGTTGGTATCGAGCTTGCCCCAGCGCATGTCCTCGGTGACGAACCAGGCATCGTGGCTCTTGAAGGGATAGGACGCGTGGTCCATCCAGAACTTCATGAACTGCTTGGTGCCCTTCTCGACGCGGCCGTTGCCGTAGTTGATGTCACCCTTGGCGCGGCCGATGATGTCGGCGACCGGCACGTTGAACCACTGGCGCCGCCCGACGATCTCCGACATCTCCTGCTTGTTCTCGAGCTTGTCGCACCATTGCTGCGCCTCCATCACGGCGGCGAGCAGCGCCTTGGCGGCATTCGGATTCTTGTCGACCCACTCGGCGCGCATGCCGAGGCACTTCTCGGGATGCCTGAACCAGATCTCGCCGGTGGTGCAGGCGGTGAAGCCGATGTTCTGGTTGACGAGCTGCTCGTTCCACGGCTCGCCGACGCAGAAGGCGTCCATGTTGCCGACCTTCATGTTGGCCACCATCTGCGGCGGCGGCACGACGATGGTCGAGATGTCCTTGTCGGGATCGATGCCGCCGGCGGCAACCCAGTAGCGGATCCACAGATCGTGCGTGCCGCCGGGGAAGGTCATGGCGATCTTCACTTCCTTGCCCGCGGCCTTCTTCTTCTCGAAGGCGGCCTTCAGCGGCGAGGCGTCGGCGGTGACCTTGAGGTCCTTGTACTCGTTGGAGACCGAGATCGCCTGGGCGTCGAGGTTGAGCCGCGCCAGGATGTACATCGGCGTCGGCACGTTGTTCTGCGTCACCTTGCCGGTCGAGATCAGGTAGGGCATCGGCGTCAGGATGTGCGCGCCGTCGATGCCGTTCTTCTCGCCGCCCAGCACCATGTTGTCGCGCGTGGCGCCCCACGACGCCTGCTTCAGCACCTCGATATCGGGCATGCCATGCTTGGCGAAGAGGCCTTTCTCCTTGGCGATCACCAGCGGCGAGGCGTCCATCAGCGCGATGTAGCCGAGCTTGGCGGCCTTGGTCTCCGGCCCCGACCCTTGCGCGAAGGCGCCCGAAGGCAGCGCGGCGCGCGCCGCGGACAGAAGCGCCGCGGTGGCGGAGAGCTTGAGCAGGGAACGACGGGTCTTCATGACGTGGAGGCCTCTTTGCGTGTCGGCGTATGGGTGTCTTGGCTTTCCCGGGTGATCTCTTTGGCCGGCGGGCTGATGCCGAAGCCGGCGAGGTACGCGTCAATACGGGTGGGATCGAAACGGCGGCCGTCGCAGAACAGGTCGGCGCCAAGCGTGAGCGCGCCGCCCGAGCTGGCGGCGGCACTCCACGGCGCCGCGTGCGTGCCCTCGGTCCGCAGGTCATCAGCCGGCGTCGGCACGCCGAGATCGGCGGCGGCCTGGCGGAACAGGTCGGGGCGATAGACCGCGTCGGCGGTCGCGGCGATATCGACGTCGCCGCCGATCTGGCCCCAGCGGCGCATCTGGCTCAGCGTCCAGCGGGCATGCGAGCACCAGGGGAAGTTGGCGGCATAGCGGCTGAAGGTCGGGCCGATGCCGTTGGTGTCGGCACCCGTGGCCAGCGCATCCTCGATCACGTCGGCCGGCGCGTTGACAGCCTCGGGATTGGAGAGCCAGTACGCCGCCTCGGGGTGATTGGCCGGCGCGCCGAGCCAGGCGGCGGAGCGGATCAGGGCGCGCAGCAACGCGCGCAGGGTCTCTGGGTGGCGCGCCGCCCAGTCCTGCGTGACCGCGAAGACCTTCTCCGGCGCGTTGTTCCAGATGTCGTAGCCGTTGGCGACGACGCGGCCGACGCCCCGGCGCTCAGCCAGATTGTTCCAGGGCGCGCCGACGCAATAGCCGTCGATCCGCCGCGCCGTGAGATAGGTGATCATCTGCGGCGGCGGCACGACCAGCAGGCGCACGTCGCGATCGGGATCGATGCCGCCCGAGGCCAGCCAATAGCGCAGCATGTAGTTGTGGCTGGAGTAGGGGAAGACCACGCCGAAGGTCGGCGGCGGCTCGCCCGCGGCACGGCGCTTCTCCAGCGCGGCGCGCAGGGCGCGTGCGGTCGCCAGAATGCCGGACTCGCCCGGCACGCGTGCGGCATCGACCTCCTCGGCCAGCGCGACCGACAATGTCACGGCATTGCCGTTGATGTTGAGCGACAGCGGCATCGCCATCGGCACGCGCCGGCCGCTCAGGCCCAGGGTGCTCGCCAGCGGCATGGCCGCCAGCATGTGCGAGCCATCGAGCACGCCCGACCCCACCAGATCGCGCACCGCGGCCCACGATGCCTGCCGCACGATGCGCACGGACAGTCCCTCGTCGGCGAAGAAACCGCGCTCGCGCGCAACGATCAGCGGCGCGCCATCGACCAGCGCGATAAAGCCGAGATCGAGTTCGGTCTTCTCCAGGGAACGCACGGCGCAAACGACTCCGGATCGTCTGGGGTCGAGCCGTCGTTGGCCCGTCGTCGGGAGTCGCTCGCCGTTGAGCGACGCCGCTTTCTATTCAAGGAACGTGCCAAGAGCAAAACGCCGCAATTGCGCGGTCTTGATCGCGCGTGCGTCTGGACGCGCTGCCCAAAGCGCGCGCGCCTGCCGAAGTTTCGTCCAGCCTCAGCTCTTGCCGTTGCCCAGCAGCTCGCTCACCGAGATCACCTGCTCGGCGATCTCGACCAGGCGCTTGCCCTTGTCCATGGCGAGCTTGCGCAGGGCCTTGTAGGCCTCGTCCTCGCCGATGCCGCGCTGGCTCATCAGGATGCCCTTGGCGCGCTCGATCTGCCGGCGCTCGACCAATGTCGCCTTGGTGCGTGCGAGCTCGTCGCGCAGTTCCTGGACCGCACGAAAGCGCGCGACGGCGACATCCATGATCGGCTTCACGCGCGCCGGGCTCAGCCCGTCGACGACGTAGGACGTGACGCCGGCACGCACCGCCTCGACGGCGAGTCCCTCGTCGGTTTCGTCGACGAACATCACGATGGGCTGCGCGCGCTCGCGCGATACCGTGCGCATCTGCTCCAGCATGTCGCGGTTGGGCGAGGTGACGTCGACGATGATCATGTCCGGCGTATGCACGCGCACGCGCTCGAGCAGGTCGTCGGCGCCCGGCACGCGTGCCACCACCTGGTGCCCGGCATCGGCCAGGGTGCGCTCCAGCATGGCGGCGCGCTCGGAATCGGCGTCGACCAGCAGGATGCGCAGCGGTGCATCGCAGATGCCCTTCATGCCCGCTTCCGTAGCAATGCCCATGCCGCGCCGCACCATTGTGCGCTGCATTGCACAAATTTCATACAGCCACGGCAGGCTGATTGAGTCTAAGTCATTGGAATCGCAGGGCTGGCATGCGCATTGCTACAGAAAGGCACAGCGCGGCAAGGGCGTCGCGCGACCCCAGCGGCAGTGACGTCGCGCTCGTAACCGTGTCCTGGTGATGAGCGAGAAGAGCGGCTTCACGCCCGAGCAGCAGCAATACCTGCAGGGCTTCTTCAGCGGCCTGTTGGCGCGCCGCGGCGAGGCTGCGGCCGGCGCCGGTCCGGCGCGCGAGGCGCCGCCGTCGGCGGATGCCATCCATCTCGACGCACAGGACCGCGCGATCGCTGCCGGCGGCAAGCTGGCGACCGAGGAGCAGGCCAAGCGCAAGAAGGACCCGTTCCAGATGTGGGACGAGATCCAGGCCAATGCCGCCGCCGGCCGCTTTCCCAAGGGCACCGACGTCTTCCTCACCAAGTTCCACGGCCTGTTCTACGTCGCGCCGGCGCAGGACTCCTTCATGTGCCGCCTGCGCATCCCCAACGGCATCCTGAGCAGCGTCCAGATGCGCGGCCTGGCCGACATGGCCGACAATCTTGCCGGCGGCTATGCCGATGTGACCACGCGCGCCAACCTGCAGCTGCGCGAGATCACCGCGAAGAACGCGCCGGAGATCCTGATCGGCCTGTCCGAGCTGGGCCTCACCGCGCGCGGCTCGGGCGCCGACAATATCCGCAACGTCACCGGCAGCCCGACGGCGGGCATCGATCCGCACGAGCTGATCGACACGCGCCCGCTGTGCCGCGCGCTGCACCACCACATCCTGAACCACCGCGAGCTCTACGGCCTGCCGCGCAAGTTCAACGTCGCCTTCGACGGCGGCGGCGATATCGG
Organism: uncultured Rhizobiaceae bacterium; assembly: GCA_964398335.1. Classification (GTDB taxonomy): domain Bacteria; phylum Pseudomonadota; class Alphaproteobacteria; order Reyranellales; family Reyranellaceae; genus JAFAZJ01. The sequence goes on along the minus strand of CAYNOF010000352.1, from coordinate 2,302 downwards.
CGTGCTCGAGGACACCAACGACATCGGCTTCGCCGCCGTGCGCGTCGAGGACGGCAACGACGTGGCGCCGGGCATCTCTTTCCGCTGCGAGCTGGGCGGCATCACCGGTCACCTCGACTTCGCGCGCGATACCGGGCTGCTGCTGACGCCGCAGGAATGCGTGCCGGTCGCCGCGGCGATGCTCCGCGTCTACATCAAGCACGGCGATCGCACCGACCGGAAGAAGGCGCGATTGAAGTACCTGCTCGACGCCTGGGGCTTCGAGAAGTTCCTCGCCGAGGCTGAATCCGAATACGGCCAGCCCTTCCGCCGCCTGCCGCGCGAGCGCTGCGTGCCGCGCCGGCCGTGGGCGCGTGACGGTCATATCGGCGTGCATCGCCAGAAGCAGGATGGGCTGAACTACATCGGCGTCGTGGTGCCGATGGCCCGCATCAGCTCGGCGCGCATGCGTGCGCTGGCCGATTTGGCGCAGGTCCACGGCAGCGGCACGATCCGGCTCACCGTGTGGCAGAACCTGCTGATCTCCGACATCCCCGACGCCGAGGTCGAGACGGTGCAGGCGGCGATCGAGCGTATGGGCCTGCACTGGCAGGCAAGCCCGGTGCGCGCCGGCATGATCGCCTGCACCGGCAACGCCGGCTGCAAGTTCGCCGCCGCCAACACCAAGCGCCACGCCGCCGAGCTGATCGATCATCTCGAGGCGCGGGTGCCGGTCGACCAGCCGCTGAACATCCACCTCACCGGCTGTCACCACAGCTGCGCGCAGCACTACATCGGCGATATCGGGCTGCTCGCCGCCAAGGTCGATCGCGGCGAGACCGAGGTCGAGGGCTATGTCGTGCATGTCGGCGGTGGCGCCGGGCCCGAGCGCCAGTCGATGGCGCGCGAGATCTATCCCGCCACCGGCTTCGACGAGCTGCCGGCGCTGCTGGAGCGCATGCTGCGGTCCTGGCTGGTGCATCGCCACGATTCGGGCGAGAGCTTCCGCGATTTCACCCTGCGCCACGACATCGAGACCTTGCGCACGCTCTTCGCCACGCCGGTGGCGCTGGCGGCGGAGTAACGTCATGAGCTACGTCGCACCGATCATCCCCGACACCGCGCCCTTCGATGCGCAGCAGCGCGCCTGGCTGAACGGCTTGCTGGCCGGCCTGCTCGGGCCCGGCGCGTCGGCCGTCCCTCTCAACGGCATCGCGCTGCCCATCGGTGATGCGCCGGCGGCCAGTGGCGACGATCCCAACGAGGAATTCCCCTGGCACGACCCGGCGCTCGACCTCGACGCGCGCATGGCGCTGGCCGAGGGCAAGCCGCTGAAGCGGCGCCTGATGGCGGCGATGGCGCAGATGGATTGCGGCCAATGCGGCTACGAATGCCGCATCTATGCCGAGGCCATCGCCGCCGGGACCGAAACCTCGCTGGGCAAATGCCAGCCGGGCGGCAAGGCCACCGCGCGCATGCTCAAGGAGCTGCTGGGGTCGGGCGATGTGCCGGCTGTGCCAGCCGTCTCGGTGTCGATGCCGGCCGAGGTGCCGGGCCGCTCCGCCATGCGCGACGCCGTGCTGCTGCAGGCGGCGCGGCTGAACGGCGAGTCCTCGGACAAGGACACGCGCCACGTCATCCTCGAGACAGATCTGGCCTACGAGCCCGGCGACAGCCTGGGCGTGCACGTGCGCAACCCGGTCGACGAGGTCGACGAGATCATCGCCCATCTGCGCGCCGATCCGGCCGAGACCGTGAAATGTCCCGACGGCATCGAGCGGCCGCTGCGCGAGGCGCTGCTGACCGCCGTCGACATCGCGCGGCCCAGCGATCTCGCGATCGAGGCGCTGGCGTCCTACGCCGGCGAAGGCGACAGCGATCGCCTGCAGGCGTTGGCCGAGGGCTATCCCGGCGCCGAGCCTACCGATGCCGACCTGCTCGACCTGCTGGCGCATTTCCCGACGGCGCGGCCGCCGGCGCAGGAGCTGATCGGCGCGCTCGATCCGCTGCAGGCGCGCCTCTATTCGATCGCGTCCTCGCCGCGCCACCAGGCCGGCACGGTGCATCTGTGCGTCGGCACGGTGCGCTATCGCAAGCGGCGGCGGAACCGGCGCGGCATCGCCTCGACCTTCCTCGCCGAGCGCGCCAATCCGGGCAGCCGCATCCCGGTCTTCATCCAGCAGACCCGGGATTTCCGCCTGCCGGCCGATGACGCGCCTGTCATCATGATTGGTCCGGGCACCGGTGTTGCGCCCTATCGCGCCTTCATGCAGGAGCGCGAGGCGCGCGGCGCCACGGGCCGCTCGTGGCTGTTCTTCGGCGA
>CAYNOF010000351.1:0-5178 GCA_964398335.1 uncultured Rhizobiaceae bacterium | reverse complement strand
CGGCCACCGCCTCGAACAGGTTCACGTTCTGCGTCTTGCGCGCTTCGGCGAATCCGCTGTGGCGCCGTCCGCCGAGGTCGACGGTCCTCGTCGCGCCATCGGTGTCCGCAGCGTCGAAGCTCGACATGGCGATGACCGTGCGGCTGGCCAGCAGTTCGCCCCACTCCTTCTCGTGCACGTAAAGCCGCTCCGGCGGCACCGGCCGATACGGCGCGGCGCCGGCGAAGCCGCCCTTCTTGCCGCCACCACCCAGCGCGGCCTTGCGCGCCTGGTAGTAGTCGCGGATCAGCTCCAGCCGCGAGGCGCGCGCCTCCTCCGCCTGCTGGTCGAGCACGACCACGGCGCCGGGCAGGTAGTCGAGGACCGTGTCGAGGCCGTCGTGGAAAAGCGCCAGCCAGTGCTCCATGCCCGGATAGCGCTGGCCCGCCGACACCGCCTCGTAGAGCGGATCGTCATCGCCCGCGCCCATGGTGCCGAACAGTTCGCGGTAGCCGGTGCGGAAGCGCTGGATCGACCCGGCGGTCAGCACGATCTCGCTGACCGGCCGCAACGTGATCGACTTCACGGTGCCGGTCGTGCGCTGGCTCATCGGGTCGAAGCTGCGGATGCTCTCCAGCGTGTCGCCGAACAGGTCCAGGCGCAGCGGCTCGGCTGCACCCGGCGGGTAGAGATCGATCAGGCCGCCGCGCACCGCGAACTCGCCCGGCTCCATCACCGTCTCGCCGCGCGTGTAGCCGTTGTCGCCGAGGAAGTGCTGCAAGGCCGCCACGTCGAGCGGCTTGCCCGATACGATGTCGAAGCCGAGTCCCGCGTAGAGCGCGCGCCGCGGCACGCGCTGCAGCACGGCGCCGATCGAGGCCAGAACGATGCGCGCCGGCGTGCCCGGCTTCTTGTCCGAGGCCAGCCGGGTCAGCGTGTCGAGGCGCTCGCCGACGATGTCGGGATGCGGCGACTGGCGGTCGTAAGGCAGGCAGTCCCAGGCCGGGAAGCTCAGCACCTCGCGGCCGGGCGCGAAGAAGCGCAGCGCCTCCTCCAGCCGCTCCAGCCGGTTGCCGTCGCGCACGACATAGAGGATGTCAGCGCCGCCCGAGGAGCGCGCCAGCTCCGACAGCAGCAGCGCGTCGGCGCCCTCGGGCGCGCCGAAGAGCTGCCAGTGCGCGGGCCGCGCATGGATGCGGGCGAGGATATCGGCAAACGCGACCATCAGAACGTCACCCGGAACGCCAGCAGCAGGCGCAGCACGTCGGAATCCTTCTCGGGCGGAATCTCCGCGCGGCCAGCGACCCAGTCGAAGATGTCGTTGTCGCTCTCCTCGAGTAGAACCTCGTAGCGATCGAGCCGGGCGGCATCGAAGCTCTTGAGATGGGCCTGCGCGAACTGGCCGAGCAGGATGTCGTTCTCCTTGTTGCCGCGATGCTCGCTGCGGAAGATCAGCCGCCGGCGGCGGCGCTGCAGCGCCTCATCCTCGGTGATGTCCCCGGCCATACGGTGCTCCGCAGAATCGACGACCTCCCACCGGCCCGCGAGGGTACCCCTCGAAGGTCGGCCAGGATCGGTCGGGCGCTATATAGGGCGGAAGTGCGCCGGAGTCAGCGGCCATCCACATGCGGTGGATGCTAGGCTGGCGCGAGAACCATGCGTCCCGCCCTCCTCAATCCCCTCTTCGCCGGCCCGACCTCGTTGCCGGGCATCGGCGACAAGCTCGGCAAGCTGGTCGAGAAGCTGGTCGGGCCGCGCGTCGCCGACCTGCTGTGGCATCTGCCGCAGGGGCTGATCGACCGGCGCCATTCGCCGACCATCGCCGAGGCGCGGGCGGGCGAGATCGTGACGCTGACCGTCACGGTCTCCGATCACCAGGCGCCGCGCAGCCGGCGGCAGCCCTATCGTGTGTGGTGCCACGACGACAGCGGCACGCTGTCCCTGGTCTTCTTCCACGGCCACGGCGAGTACATCCAGAAGCTGCTGCCGCCGGGCGAGCAGCGCGTCATCAGCGGGCGGGTCGAGATGTACCAGGGCCTGCCGCAGATCACGCATCCCGACCACGTCGTCACCCTGGCCGAGCGCGAGAAGGTGATGCGGGTCGAGCCGGTCTATGGGCTCACGGCGGGCCTGACCGCCAGGCCGCTGCAGAAGGCGATCGAGGCGGCGCTGGAGAAGGCGCCCGACATGCCGGAATGGCTCGACGCGGCGTGGAAGCAGCGCAACGGCTGGGCCGACTGGAAGGACGCGCTGCTGGGCGCCCATCACCCCGAGAGCGAGAAGGATCTCGAGCCGACGACACCGGCACGGCGGCGGCTGGCGTACGACGAGCTGCTGGCCAGCCAGCTCGCGATCTCGCTGGTGCGCGAGCAGCAGCGCGAGATGCCCGGCCGCTCGATCCGCGGCGATGGCCGGCTGCGCGACAAGGTGCTGGCGGCCCTGCCCTATCGCCTGACGCCGAGCCAGGTGATGGCCGGCGCCGAGATCGCCGGCGACATGGCCGCGACCTCGCGCATGGTGCGCATGCTGCAGGGCGATGTCGGCAGCGGCAAGACGGTGGTCGCCTTCCTCGCCATGCTGACCGCGGTCGAAGCCGGCTGCCAGGCGGCGCTGATGGCGCCGACCGAGATCCTCGCGCGCCAGCACTACGCCACCATGGCGCCGCTGGCGGAGATGGCCGGCGTCGAGCTCACCCTGCTGACCGGCCGCGATTCGCCCAAGCGCAAGGCGCAGATCTACGAAGGCCTCGTGAACGGCTCGATCCAGCTCATCGTCGGCACGCATGCGCTGGTGCAGGAGGACGTGGCGTTCGCCGACCTCGCGCTGGCGGTGGTCGACGAGCAGCATCGCTTCGGCGTGCACCAGCGGCTCACGCTGTCGGCCAAGGGACAGGCGGTCGACATGCTGGTCATGAGCGCCACGCCGATCCCGCGCACGCTGATGCTGGCGGTCTACGGCGACCTCGACGTCTCGCGGCTGACCGAGAAGCCGGCCGGCCGCAAGCCGATCGACACCCGCACCGTGCCGCTCGACCGGCTCGACGAGGTGGTGGCCGCGGTCGGCCGCCGCATCGCCTCGGGCGGCCGGGTCTACTGGGTCTGCCCGCTGGTCGAGGAATCGGAAGTGGTCGACCTCGCTGCCGCCGAGGACCGCTTCGCCACATTGGTGTCGCGCTTCGGCGACAAGGTCGCGATGGTGCACGGGCAGATGAAGGCGGCGGAGCGCGACAAGGCGATGGCGGCGTTCGCATCGGGCGAGGCGCAGCTGCTGGTGGCGACGACGGTGATCGAGGTCGGCGTCGACGTGCCGGCGGCGACCGTGATGGTGATCGAGCACGCCGAGCGCTTCGGCCTGGCGCAGCTGCACCAGCTGCGCGGTCGCGTCGGGCGCGGCGAGGAAGCCTCCTCCTGCCTGCTGCTCTACGGATCGCCGCTGTCGGAGAACGCCCGCGCCCGGCTCGCCATCATGCGCGAGACCGAGGATGGCTTCCGCATCGCCGAGGAGGATCTGCGGCTGCGCGGCGGCGGCGAGATCCTGGGCACGCGCCAGAGCGGCCTGCCGGAGATGCGGCTGGCCAACCTCACCCTGCATGGCGATCTGCTGCAGGCGGCGCGCGACGATGCGCGGCTGATCATCGAGCGCGACGCCGAGCTCGCCACGCCACGCGGCGAAGCGTTGCGCACCCTGCTCTATCTGTTCGAGCGCGACGCCGCGGTGCGTACGCTGCGGTCGGGTTAGTGGCTGCTCCGCCGCGTCTGGGCGTGCTGCTCAACCGCTTCGGCGGGCGCGACCGGCGGGCGTTGCGACGCCTGCGCACGGCGCTGGCCGAAGCCGCAGAGCGCGTGATCGTGCGCGAATCCGAAAGCGCGCGGCGCTGCGGCGATGCGCTGGAGTTCCTGCTGGCAGAAGGCGTCGCCGCCATTGCCGTAGCCGGCGGCGACGGCACGGTGCATCACGCGATCACCTACCTGCTGAACCGCCCGCCCGGTGTTCCCCTGCCACCGCTGGCGATCCTGCCGACAGGCACGACGAATGTCACAGCGCACGATATCCGCGCCGACATGTCGCCATCGCACGAGCTTCACCGATTGCTGGACCGGATCCTGCACGACCGGATCCCGTCCGGACTCGTGGCGCGCCGGACGATGGCGGTGCGGGTGGGCGACGAGGCGACGCCGCGCTACAGCCTGATGGGCGGCGCGGCCGGCATCTACCAGGGCACGGTGCTGATCCGCCGCCACCTGCGCCGCCTGGGCGCGCGCGGCGCGCTGGGGCCGATCGCCGGCATGGCGCGGATGATCGCCCCGCTGCTGGTCGGCCGAAATCCTGTCGCCCCCGTCGCCGCCGACATCACCGCTGACGCGGCGCCGCTGCCGGCGGCGCGCTACGTGTTGATCCTGCTGTCGACGCTGCACAGCCTGTCGCCCGGTGTCTCGCCGTTCTGGGGAACGGGTCCGGGCGCCTTGCGCCTGACGCTGGTGCGCGAATCGCCGCGCCACTTCGCGCGTGCCGTGTGGCCCGCCCTGCGCGGGCGGCAAGGTGCGGCGACGGCCCCCGAGAACGGCTATGTCAGCCTCAATGCCGATGCGCTGGAGATCCGCATGAACGGCGGCTTCGTGCTCGACGGCGAGATCCTCGAGCTGCGCGAGGATCAGCCCGTATACGTCACAACCGGGCCGGAGCTGCTCTTTCTGCGCGGCTGAGGCTCAGCTGGCGAAGAAGGCGCGCAGCGCTTCGAAGGTTTCGCGCGGACATTCCTCGGCGACGAAGTGACCGCAGGGCAGCGCCATGCCGACGACGTCGTCGGCCCATTCCTTCCATACCTTGACCGGATCGTGCGCGCGGCCGACGCCGCTCTTCTCGCCCCAGATCGCCAGCAGCGGGCAGGCGATCCTGCGGCCGTTGTCGGCCTTGTGATGCTCGAGGTCGATATGAGCGGCGGCGCGGTAGTCCTCGCAGCTGGCGTGGATGCGTTCCTTCTGGATGAAGCAGCGCGTGTACTGCGCGCGCGCCTCGGGCGTGAAGGCGCCGGCGGCGGCCGACAGCAGGCGATCGAGGTAGTACTCGGGGTCGCCGCCGATCAGCCGCTCGGGCAGATCGGCCGGCTGGGCGAGGAAGTACCAGTGCCAGCCGCCCAGCGCGGCGGCGCGGTTGACCGATGCGAACATGTGCGGCGTGGGCACGATGTCGAGCACGGCG
>CAYNOF010000350.1:0-2912 GCA_964398335.1 uncultured Rhizobiaceae bacterium | reverse complement strand
ACCAGCACCGAGCTGCACCACCTCGCCTTCGAGGTCGGCGACGTTCAGCACCACGTGGCCGATCTTGGTGATGCGAAACGGCATGCCCTTGGGCCGGCCCATCGCCTGGATCCGCTTCGCATCGTAGTTGCTGCCCATGCGCGCCCTCCCATGCCGGAGCGCGTCCAGATCAGCACGCGGCGTGGCGTGCGTCAGCCCCTATTCGCCATCGCCGTGAACTGCGCCGCGACGCCGAAGCGCCAGACCGCGCAGGCCCTGTCCCAGTCGTAGCCGCAGATCCAGCGCAGATGCGCCCAGCCCTCGTGGTCGGTGAGCGTGGTGACGGCGTCGATCAGCAGGCGCTGCTCGTCCGGCGACAGCGGCGCCAGCTCGGGCTCGTAGAGGATGCGCATGCGGATGCGCAGCGCGTCGACGGCGTTCTCGATGCGCGTGCGATAGGTGGGATCGTGGCGCGCGAAGCGGATGCCGACACGCCACAACGGCAGCCACTCCTCGCAGATCTGCGCGCGGCGTTCGACAAAGCCGTGGATGCGCTCCTGCAGCGACCCCGATGACGACAGGTCCGGCAGGGTGGCGTTGGCTGCCGCGAGGAAATGATCGAAGGTGGCGCCATAGAGCGCCGCCGAATCGGGGAAGTGCTGGTAGAGGGTGCGCGGCACCACACCGGCGCGTTGCGCGATCTGTGCCACGGTGGGCATCTCGTCGCGCTCGCGCATCAAGTCGCCGGCGGCCTCTAACAGGCGCTGGCGGGTGCGATCGCCGCGCCGTCGACGGCCGTCGGGGTTCTCGCCGGGCAAGGGCGGCGGCACCTGGGTCTTCCGTCGTGGCATACGTGTCCGCAAACAACATCGGGACCGGGAGGCGCGGCCACGCCAGACATCCGCACCCCCCGCGGCGCGGACCTCTGAACAGATGTTACATGAAAATATCAGGGAAATGAACAAATGCTCAGATTTGTTCCAACGCGCTGCAAATTGCTGCGGTCACGGCGGCCGTTCCCGCAGTGCCGCCGAGGTCGCGGGTGAGCGTCCTGCCGTCGGCGGTGACCCGTTCAATGGCGCGCATCAGGCGCGCCGCGGCATCGGATTCTCCCAGATGTTCCAGCATCATCACGGCCGACCAGAAGGTGCCGATCGGGTTCGCCAGGCCCTTGCCCATGATGTCGAAAGCCGAGCCGTGGATCGGCTCGAACATCGAGGGAAATTTGCGTTCGGGGTTCACATTTCCTGTCGGCGCGATGCCGATACTGCCGGCCAAGGCGGCGGCGAGGTCGCTCAGGATGTCGGCATGCAGGTTGGTGGCGACGATGGTGTCGAGGCTGTCGGGGCGGTTGACCATGCGCACCGTGGCGGCGTCGACCAGCTCCTTGTCGACGCCGACGTCGGGAAAGTCGCGCGCGGTCTCGGCGGCGATCTCGTCCCACAGCACCATGCCGTGACGCTGCGCGTTGGACTTGGTGATCACCGTCAACTTCTTGCGCGGCCGCGAGCGCGCCAGCTCGAAGGCGAAGCGCATGATGCGGCTTACCCCCGCACGCGTGAAGATCGAAACCTCGGTGGCGATCTCCTCGGGGTGGCCGCGATGCGAGCGGCCGCCCTGTCCCGCGTACTCGCCCTCGCTGTTCTCGCGCACGATCACCCAGTCGAGCTTGCCCGGCGGACAATCGCTGAGCGGGCTCTTCAGCCCGGGCAGCACGCGCGTAGGCCGCACATTGGCGTACTGGTCGAAGCCCTGGCAGATCTTCAGCCGCAGGCCCCACAGGGTGACGTGGTCGGGCACGTGCGGATCGCCCACCGCGCCGAAATAGATCGCATCGAAGGGCTTGAGCGTCTCGAGCCCGTCCTCGGGCATCAGCGCGCCGGTCGAGCGATAGAAATCGGAGCCCCAGGGGAACTCGGTGAAGTCGAGGCGGAAATCGTTGGTCATGCGCGACAGCCGGGTCAGCACCTCGACGCCCGCGGGGATGACTTCCTTGCCGATGCCGTCGCCTGGGATGGCGGCGATCCTGTATGCGCGCACGATGGGCTCCTGATTGTTGCCGGCTGTTTGTAGCGCCTTTCGCGCGCCTCCAGTATAAGCGCCGCGCCCGTCGGCCTGTGTCGCCGGAGAGGGCCGGAGGATCGCTTATGTCCAACATCTCGCGCGGGATGGCGTTGGCCGTCGCCGCCATGGTCGCGGTGGTCGCCGCCGCCAACTACACCGTGCAGTTTCCGATCAACGCCTGGCTCACCTGGGGGGCGCTGATCTATCCGGTGACGTTCCTCGTCACCGATCTCGCCAATCGCGGCTTCGGGCCCGAGCGCGCGCGGCGGGTCGTCTATGCCGGCTTCGTCGCCGGCGTGATGCTGTCGGGCGCGTTGGCGCCATGGCGCATTGCGCTGGCTTCGGGTATCGCCTTCCTGGTGGGCCAGCTTCTCGACATCCACGTCTTCGACCGCCTGCGCCGCGCGAGCTGGTGGAAGGCGCCGTTCATCGGCTCGGCGCTGGGCTCGATCATCGACACCGCGCTGTTCTTCGGCATCGCCTTCATCGGCGTGATGCCGTTCCTGCCGCAGGGTCGGGGTCCGTCGGTGCTGACCCTGTCGCTGGGCGATGTCGCGGTGAAGCTGGTCCTGGCGCTGGTCTTCCTGGCGCCGTTCCGTGCGCTGATGAATGTCATCGTGCCGGTCGCGCCGCGGCCCGCCTGATCTTCATGCGCGTCGATCTGTTCGATTTCGAGCTGCCGGCCGAGCGCATCGCGCAACGCCCGGCCGAGCCGCGCGATTCGGCGCGGCTGCTCGAGATCGGCGACGGTGCGCCCGTTGATCGCGTGATGCGCGATCTGCCCGCGCTGCTGCGCGAAGGCGACCTGCTGGTGTTCAACGACACGCGGGTGATCCCGGCACGCCTGCACGGCATCCGGCCGGGCGATG
>CAYNOF010000349.1:0-1775 GCA_964398335.1 uncultured Rhizobiaceae bacterium | reverse complement strand
TCATCGCCTCGGTGATCGGCACGCAGCTCGCCGACCTCGCGCGCGACCTGCCGAAGTACGAATTCTCCATGCGGGTGAAGCTGCGCGCCGTCGCCAGCGGCCTGCCCGAGGAAGGCGTGATCGGCCAGGCGGCGGCGACCTTGCAGCGCCTCGGCCGCGACCTGGAGCAGAGCGCCGCACCGTCACCGCGCCCGCCCGAAGGCGGCGCGCCGCCGGTGGCGGTGCAGGTGCAGCAGCCACCGCTGTCGCCCAGCCAGATCGCCGGCGGCATCATCGGCCGCATCGCCCACCCGCTGATCACGTCGGGCCTCACCGTGCTGCTGCTGGTCTTCCTGCTGCTCGAGCACGAGCAGTTCGCGCTGCGCCTGTCGCGCTCCTTCGGCGAGAGCCGCATGGAGATGGCGCGCGCGGCCTTCGACGACATCGTGCTCAATATCGGCCGTTACCTGCAGGCCATGCTGGCGCTCAACGTCTCCTTCGGCGTGGTGATCGGCATGGGGCTGTTCGCGTTGGGCGTGCCCAATGCGCTGCTCTGGGCGCTGGTCGCCGCGGTGCTGCGCCTGGTGCCCTATGCCGGCGTGCCGCTGGCCGCGATCGGGCCGTTCTTCATCGCCATGGCCGTGGGCGACGGCTGGCTGACGCCGGCCCTGGTACTGGCGCTGTTCCTCGGGCTCGAGCTGGTCATCGGCAATGTCGTCGAGCCGCTCCTCTATGGCAGCCGCACCGGGCTCTCGCCGCTGGTCCTGCTGCTGGCCGCCGCCTTCTGGGGCACGATGTGGGGCGGCATCGGGCTCGTCCTGAGCACGCCGCTCACCGTCTGCCTGGCCGTGCTCGGCCGACACGTGCCGCAACTGCGCTTCGTCTCCGAGCTGGTCGGCTCGGAGCCGAAACTCAATCCGCAATACGATCGCCTGCGCCGTCGGCGGGTCGCCAAGGCCTGAGCGCGCGGCCGGCGTGCTAGCCTCGCCCCGCAACTCCGGAGGGCAGCGATGGCGACGCGCGACATGACGCAATGGCAGACCGCGATCTGCAAGGTGGTGAGCCACGGCGGCGAGGAGGAGATCGTCGTGCGCGGCCATCGCATGAGCGACCTGATCGGCGGCGTCTCGTTCGCCGAGGCGATGTTCCTGATGCTGCAGGGCCGCCTGCCGACCAAGCCGCAGGCGCGCGTGCTCGACGCCATGCTGGTGGCCTCGATCGAGCACGGCATCGCGCCACCCTCGATGATCAGCCGCTGCTTCGCCTCCTACGGCACCTCGATCCAGGCCGCGGTCGGCGGCGGCATCATCGCCTTCGGCGACCGCATGGGCGGGCTGGGCGAGCAGCTGGCCCAGGCGATGGCCGAGCGGCTGGGCGGGCTCGGCGATCCGGCGCGCATCGGCGAGGACCGCCTGCGTACCCAGGCGAAGGCGCTGGTCGAGGCGGCGCGCCGTGGCGGCGGCCGCGTGCCTGGCTTCGGCATTCCCCTGCACGGCGCCGATCCGCGCGCACCCAGGCTGCTCGCCATCGCCCGCGAGGCCGGTGTCTTCGGCGCCTATTGCCGGCTGGCCGAGATGGTCGGCGAGGAGCTGGCCGCTGCCCGCGGCGGCAGGGCGGTGCCGATGAACCTCGACGGCGTCGGCGCGGCGGTGGCGCTCGATCTCGGCTTCGACTGGCGGGCCACGCGGCTTTTCCTGCTGACGGCGCGCAGCGTCAGCATGGGCGCGCATTTCCTCGAGGAGCAGGCGCAGGACACCACCTGGCGCCACCTGCGCGCCGACCAGATCGCCTATACC
>CAYNOF010000348.1:0-13490 GCA_964398335.1 uncultured Rhizobiaceae bacterium | reverse complement strand
TGCTCGCGGCCAAGCAGCTGGCGACGATCGACGTGCTGTCCGGCGGCCGGCTGACGGTCGGCATCGGCGCCGGCTGGCTGAAGAGCGAGTTCGATGCCGTCGTCACCACGCCCTTCGCCGAGCGCGGCGCGGTCACCGACGAATACATCGACGCCTTCAAGGTGCTGTGGACCGAGGCCTCGCCGCGCTTCGCCGGCCGCTACGTCAGGATCGACGGCATGGTGCTGGAGCCCAAGCCGCTGCAGCGCCCGCACCCGCCGATCTGGGTCGGCGGCGAGAGCGGCCCCTCGATGCGCCGCGCCGCGCGCGTCGGCGACGCGTGGTATCCCATCGGCTCCAACAACCAGCACCTGCTCGACACGCTGCCGCGCCTGCGATCGGGCATCGCGCGCCTGCGCCAGCTCGCCGGCGAGCGCGGCCGCGACCCCAACGCCGTCGGCGTCGCCTATCGCGTCAAGCGTTATGGCGCGGCGGTGCCGCCGACGGCCTCCGATGGCGAGCGCCGCCTGTTCTCGGGCAGCGACGCCGACGTCACCGCCGACCTGCGCGCGCTGCGCGAGCTGGGCGTCACGGCGATCGACATCGATTTCGGCCGCCCCAGCGCCGCCGAGGTGATCGCCGAGATGCGCCGGTTCAGGACCGCGATCATCGAGAAGATCTGAGCAGCGCGCCGTAGCCGCGGATCGGATCCCGCACGCCGGCGTGCCGCAGGCAATTCCACAGGCTTGCCTGGTTGGCGGTGACGACCGCCCGGCCGAGTTCCTCCTCCAGCGCCTCGATGATCGCCACGCAGCGGAAGCCGGTGCCGCCGATGAACACGCCGTCGGCCGAATGCGTGCACGCCGCCTTGATCTGCTCGTAGAGCGACTCGACATCCTGCTCGAAGCCGAAGCCGCGCGGATAGAGCTCGCCCGGCGGCACCTCGCGCCAGGTCGGGCCGGGATCCATGCGCAGATGGCCCGCGGGCTCGAAGCCGCGCGCCCGGTAATAGGCGACCGCCGCGTTCAGCGTGCCGTCGGGGAACCACGGCGGCACGACCACGAAGGGCCGCCTGATGCCCGATGCCTGCAGCGCGGCGACGGTATCGAGGCCGTTGGTGGTGACCAGTGCGCCGCTGCCCATCGCCCCGGTCATCGCCGCGACGGCGGCCTCGTCCCAGGCCTCGCCGCCCACGACGCTGCTGGAGGTGTGCGCCAGCACCACCGACGACAGCCGCATGCCCGCGAACTGCCTGCAGCCGCGTGCCAGGTCGTCGGCCATGTCGACGCCGCTCCTGTCGGCGCGCCAGCGCGCCCACGGCGTGTTGGCGGTGACGCGCGCGGCATGGATCGACACACCAGGCGGCGCCATGGCCCACCATTCCGCCTCGGGCACCGCCTCGATGCCGACGATGAACAGCCCGATGCGGGCGCGGATGCCCCAAGTGTCATTCTGCATCACTGACCAGACCTTTCACGCGATGCGGTCGAGTATAAGAGGAAGGTGCGGACGAGACAGAGGACAAGGTGATGATCCGACTCGACGGCAAGGTTGCCCTGGTCACCGGCGCGGGCCGCGGCCTGGGCGAAGGCGTGGCGCGCAGCATGGCGGCGCAGGGCGCAGCGGTGATGCTGATCGCGCGCGACGCCGCCACGGTGCAGAGCGTGGCGCGCGAGATCACGGCGGCGGGCGGCAGGGCCGAGGCGATGGCCTGCGACGTGTCGGACTACGCCGCGATCGAGCGCGTGGTGATGGCGACGCGGCAGACGCTGGGCGGGCTGGACATCCTGGTCAACAACGCCGGCGTCATCGAGCCGATCGCCGCGCTTGCCGCGTCCGATCCCCGGGTCTGGGCGCAGAACATCCAGATCAACCTGATCGGCGCCTACTACGTCGTGCGCGCGGTGATCGAGGGCATGCTGAAGGCCGGCGGCGGCACGATCGTCAACGTCTCATCCGGCGCCGCCTACCGGCCGCTCGAAGGCTGGAGCGCCTATTGCTCGGGCAAGGCCGGCCTCGCCATGATGACCCGCGCCATCGCGCTGGAGACCGAAGGCAAGGGCATCCGCGTCTTCGGCTTCTCGCCCGGCACGATCGATACCGAGATGCAGGTGAAGATCCGCGCCTCGGGCATGAACATGATCAGCCGGATCCCGCGCGGCAATCTCGCGCCCGTCGAGCACGCGGTGCGCGCGCTGATCTACCTGTGCGATCCCGCCGCCGACGACCTGATCGGCCAGGATGCCTCGACCCGCGACGAGGCGTTCCGCAAGCGCGTCGGACTTCCGCCGTCGTCCTGAGCGTCGCTCGGGACGACGGCGGTCAGGCGTGCCCGGCGACATCGCCTTTCGGCTGGGCAGCCGGCCGACAGGCGCGCTAGGATGAACCCATAAGAAAGCTGGGAGGAGACAACATGCTCATTCGTCGCCGCACGCTCGGCAAGCTCGCTGTTGCCGGTGCCGCTTCAAGCCTGGCCGCGCCGGCCATCGCCCAGAAGACGCCGCTCACCATCGGCTTCAGCATGAACCTGACCGGGCCGCTCGCCGCCAACGGCAAGGGCGCGCTGCTGTCGATGCAGATCTGGGAAGAGGAGATCAACGCCAAGGGCGGCCTGCTCGGCCGGCCGGTGAAGCTCGTCTTCTATGACGACCAGTCCAACCCCTCGACGGTGCCCGGCCTCTACACCAAGCTGCTCGACGTCGACAAGGTCGACATCGTCGCCTCGAGCTACGCCACCAACATCGTCGCGCCGGCGATGCCGATCGTCATGCAGCACGAGCGGACGTTCTTCGGCCTGCTCGGCCTCGCGGTGAACAGCGAGTTCCACTACAAGCGCTACTTCTCGATGACGCCGACCGGCGGCCCGCGGCCCAAGGAGTCGTTCGCCGAGGGCTTCTTCGAGGTCGCGGCCGAGCAGACTCCCAAGCCCATGACGGTGGCGCTGGCCGGCGCCGACGCCGAGTTCCCGCGCAACGCCATGGACGGCGCGCGCAACGTGATCAAGCGGCTCGGGCTGAAGACGGTCTACGACAAGACCTATCCGCCGGCGACGACCGACTACACGCCGATCGTGCGCGCCATCGCCGCCACCAATCCCGACATCTTCCTCGCCTGCTCCTATCCCGCCGACACGGTGGGCCTGATCCGCGCGAGCCACGAGGTCGGCTTCAAGCCGAAGATCTACGGCGGCGGCATGGTCGGCCTGCAGGCCACGGCCATCAAGATGCAGCTCGGGCCGCTGCTCAACGGCATCGTCGTCTACGATTTCTGGCTGCCCTGGGCGGGCTTCGCCTCCGACGCGGGCCGCGCCTTCGTCAAGAAGTACCAGGCCAAGGCGGCCGGCGCCGGCGTCGACACGCTGGGCTACTACCTGCCGCCTTTCGCCTACGCGCGCATGGAGGTCATCGAGCAGGCGGTCAAGGGCACCGGCGGCACCGACGACGACAAGCTCGCCGAATTCTGTCGCAAGAACACGTTCAAGACCGTGGTCGGCGACATCAAGTTCAACGACGAGGGCGAGTGGAGCGAGTCGCAGGTCCTCGCCGTGCAGTTCCAGGGCATTTCGGGCAACGGGGTCGAGCAGTTCACCAACCCCAAGAGCGAAGTGATCCTGTGGCCCAAGAAGTACAAGACGGGCGACATCATCTACCCGTACAAGCCGAGCTGAGCCACTGACCTCACCCTGAGGGGCGCCCCGCAGGGCGCGTCTCGAAGGGTGGGCAACCGCACCGAGTTCGTTGCCCAGGCTTCGAGACGGCCGCTTCGCGGCCTCCTCAGCATGAGGTCGCGCCCTGGCCTCAGGCGCCCAAATAGAACTCGCGGATCAGGTCGTTGTTGTGCAGCGCCTCGGCCGAGTCGCCCCGGAAGGCGATGCGGCCGTGCACGATCACGTAGCCGCGGTCGGCGATGCGCACCGCCTGCGTGAAGTTCTGCTCGGCCATCAGCACGGTGAGCTGGAAGCTCTCCTTCAGCTCCTTGATCTTGTCGATCGTGCGCTGCACCAGCAGCGGCGCCAGGCCGACCGACGGCTCGTCGATCAGCAGGATGTGCGGCGCCGACATCAGCGCGCGGGCGAGCGCCAGCATCTGCTGCTCGCCGCCCGACATGCTGCCGGCGAGCTGGCGGGCGCGTTCCTTCAGCCGCGGGAAGGTCTCGAAGCAGAAATCGAGGTTGCGCTGGATCGCCGAGCGCGCGGTCGGCCGGAAGGCGCCGAGCAGCAGGTTCTCGGTGACGGTGAGCTTGGGGAACAGGCGCCGTCCTTCCGGCACGAAGGCGATGCCGAGATCGACGATCTCCTCGGTCGAGCGGCCGACCAGCTCGTGCGCGACGCCGTCGATCGTCGCGGTGATGCTGCCGCCCGACGGGCGCACCATGCCCATCACCGATTTCATCAGCGTCGACTTGCCGTTGCCGTTGGTGCCGAGCAGCACCACCGTCTCGCCGGCGCCGACCTCGAGCGAGACGCCCTCCAGCACGCGCACCGCGCCGTAGCCCGCGTCGAGGCCGCTGATGGTGAGGCTACTCGCCAAGGTAGGCCCTCACGACTTCCGGGTGGCGCACGACCTCCCTGGGGTCGCCGTCGGCGATCTTGCGGCCGGCCACCAGCACCGCGAGGCGCTGCGAGAACTCCATCACCGCGCGCATGATGTGCTCGATCATGATGACGGTGATGCCCTGCCCGTTGAGCCGCATCAGCAGCGCCAGGATCTCGTCGACCTCGGCGTGGCTCAGCCCGGCCATCACCTCGTCGGCGATCAGCAGCTTGGGCTCGGCGCCCATGGCGCGCGCCAGCTCGAGCTTGCGCATCTCGATCTGCGTCAGGTCGCGCGGATAGGCCTCAGCCTTGGCGCCCAGCCCGACCTGCTCGAGCATCTCGTGGCAGCGCCCCTCGATGTCCGCGCCGTGCAGATGGCGGCCGGGCCGCGCGTTGACGGTGTAGAGGATCGGGATGCGCACGTTCTCGAGCAGCGAG
The DNA here is from genome assembly GCA_964398335.1 of uncultured Rhizobiaceae bacterium. GTDB lineage: Bacteria > Pseudomonadota > Alphaproteobacteria > Reyranellales > Reyranellaceae > JAFAZJ01. The sequence goes on along the minus strand of CAYNOF010000348.1, from coordinate 8,539 downwards.
AGGCTGCCGAACGGCCGCGGCAGCTGGAACGAGCGCGCCAGCCCGCGCCGCGTGCGCTCGTGTGCCGAGAACCCGTTGAGCGTCTCGCCGGCGAATTCGATCCTGCCGATCTCGTTGTGCAGCGTGCCGCAGATGCAGTTGACCAGGGTCGACTTGCCGGAGCCGTTGGGCCCGATCAGGCCGAGCCGCTCGCCCTGCTGCACCTCGAGCTCGATGCCGTCGAGCGCCACGAAGCCGCCGAAGCGCTTGGAGAGCCCGGATACGCGCAGCAGCGTGCTCAACGCTTCTTCCTCTGGAAGAGGCCGACGATGCCCTGCGGCGCCAGGACGACGAAGATCACCAGCAGCAGCCCGGTGATCAGGACGTTGAGGGCCGACGATATCGTGACGCTGATGTATTGCTGCAGGCCGCCCACCAGCACCGCGCCGACGAGCGGCCCCATCCAGTTGGCCGTGCCGCCGATCAGCGGCATGGCGATGGCGTTGACCGCGTAGTTCAGGCTGAAGCCGGACGCCGGATCGAGATAGGCGACGTAGTACGGCAGCGGCGCGCCGGCCATGCCCATGAAGGCGCCCGACAGGGTGGTGGCGATCAGCTTCAGCTTGAGTGTCGGCACGCCGGCCGCCTCGGCCGCCGCCTCGTCGTCGCGGATCGCGGCGAAGCCGTAGCCGAGCGCCGAGCGCTCGATCGCCCGCGCCGTCGCCAGCACGGCGACGCACAGCCCCAGCATCACCAGGCAGAGATAGCTGATGTATTCGCCGCCGAGCAGCGGCGCGAATTTGGGCCGCAGCACGTAGGCGCCGCGCGCGCCGCCGACGAAATCCCAGTTGGTGATCAGCGTCTGCACCACCACCGCCAGCGCAAGCGTGGCGATGGAGAAGAAGACGCCGCGCAGGCGCAGGGTCAGGTAGCCGGTGCCCAGCCCGACCAGCGCCGCGATCGCGCCGCCGATCAGCACCATGACCGGCAGCGGCATGCCGGGCGTCAGCTTGTGCCAGACCACCGTCGAATAGGCGCCGATGGCGAAGAAGGCGGTGACGCCGAAATTCACGTAGCCGGTGTAGCCGCCCAGGATGTTCCAGGCGGTGCCGAGCACGACGTACTGCACCACGACGTAGCCGGCGAAGAACGCGTAGCTGTTGCCGAAGATGCGGCCCACCAGGTAGATCGCCACGGCGGCCGCGATCAGGATCAGCGTGAACGCCCAGCCGCCGATGCCCGTCGTCCTGGATGGGGCGGGAGCGCTAGCGACCAAGGATGCCACTGGGCCTCACCGCGAGCGTGATCAGCAGGACGCCGAAGGCGACGGCGGGCGCCCAGGACGGGCCGAAGAAGGTCGCGGTCAGGCTCTCGACGATGCCCAGGGTCACGGCCGCGATCACCATGCCGGAGAAGCTGCCCAGCCCGCCCAGCACGCAGATGGCGAAGATGCGGCCGATATATTCGCGGCCGATCGAGGGCTCGACCGGCTGGATGATGATCAGCGAGGCGCCGGCAAGGGCTGCCGTGGCGAAGGACAGGCCGAAGGCGATGCGCTTGATCCGGACCGGGTCGGCCGCCATCAGCCGCAACGCCTGCTGGTCCTGCGCCACCGCCTGGATGGCGCGGCCGATGAAGGTGCGCGACAGGAAGAGCTGCAGGGCGGCCACCATCGTCATGCCGACGAGGAAGGGCACCAGCAGGCGCCACGGCACGTCGAAGAGGTAGAGATCGAGGTTGGGCCGGTCGATGTACCACGCCTGCACCGAGCGGTAGTCGACGCCGAAGACGAGGATCAACCCCACCTCGGCGATGAACAGGATGCCGAAGAAGAACGACAGCCCGCGCAACGACTGGTCGTCGCGTCGCTCGAAGGCGATGTAGTAGAGCTGATAGCAGGCCATGCCGAGCAGATAGAACGCCGGCATGGCGAGCACCGTCGCCACGATGGGATCCAGCCCCAGGACGGTGTTGCCGATGAAGGCGACATAGGAGCCCAGCAGGATGAAGGCCGGGTGGGCGATGTTGACGACGTCGAGCATGCCGAACGCGATCGCCACGCCGATGGTGACCGCGGCGTAGAACCCGCCCAGCAGCAGGCCCGACAGAACGGCGTTGAGCGTCAGATCGAGCGAGACGTCCATGACGCCGCTGTTGCCTCCCAAACGCGGCGATTATTTCGCCTTCGTCCCGACAGTGTGCGCTACATCGCGGACCTTTGCCTAGTGGCCTTTTTTGTCCGGCGTCCAGCCTGCGGCGCAAGCGATCACGGCCATTGGCGTGACAGTCGAAGGCGAGGCTGTCGAGGCGAGCGCGGTCGTTCGTCAGGCGACCAGATTGGCAAGAACGCCGGTCACAAGCGCCTCGAGCTCTCCGCCCGGCCTCTCCCGCAGCTCCTCCAGCCCGATCACGTTGCGAAGCAGGGTGATGCCGGACAGCACTGCCACGACGAGCGCGGCGCGCTTGCGCGAAGCGTCGCCGATCTGCTCCGCCAGAGGCGCCAGCACATGGCTGCGCACGACCTCCCTGATCACCTCCGCCGCTTCCGGGTCGGTCATCGAGCGGCTGACGATCGCGATGGGATCGACCTGATCCGGCCGCGCCGGCTCCCGGGCGAACGCCCGCCGCGTCAGGGCGGCGACACGCTCGGGCACGGTGACGTCGGCGCCGGTCGCCGGCAGAGGCTCCACCACGCGGTGGACGACCTCGGCGAACAGGCGCCGCTTCGAGCCGAAGCAGCGATGCACGTAGGCGACGTCGGCATGGGCATCGGCGGCGATGTCACGCAGCGAGGTGTCGCGATAGGAATGCCGGGCGAACCGCAGGACGGCAGCCTGCACAATCCGCTCCTTCGCGGGCGCCTCCCCCTGATGAAGGAGGAACGACTTCGAGCCCATGGCTTCTTCGGCCTCCGAGGCGTTTCCAGTACCGCCCGCTTTGCACACCATCGGCGGTCAACGCGCGTTGACCTGAATCAAGGCTCGGCCGGCGAGACGGCCCTAGGTTCCAGGCGCGATCCGATCCGTTCCCGGGACGGCACGGCGAACCCGGCAAGCCGCACGCGACGAGGCCCTGTTCATGAAGATCGGAAGAACCGGTGTCCTTCTTGTTGTCGGCCTCATCCTGCTGGCCGGCGGCAACTACGCGTGGAAGCAATACACCAACCCCGGCCTGCCCGAGGGCATCGCGTCGGGCAACGGCCGCATCGAGGCCGTCGAGGTCCACGTATCGACGCGCATAGCCGGCCGCATCAAGGAGATCGTCGTCAACGAAGGCGAGTTCGTCGAGGCCGGCCAGATCCTTGCGTACATGGACACCGAGCAGCTCGAGGCCCATCGGCGGCAGGCCGAGGCGCAGCTCAAGCGCGCCCGGATCGGCATCGACACGGCCCGCAGCCTCGTCACGCAGCGGCAGGCCGAACGCGCCGCCGCCGAGGCCGTCGTCGCCCAGCGCGAGGCGCAGCGCGACGCGGCCGACCGGCGGGTGGCCCGGTCCGAACAGCTGGCGCGCAACGACAACGTCTCGCAGCAGGTGCTGGACAACGACCGCGCCGCGGCACTCGAGGCGAAGGCCGCCGTCAACGCCGCGCGTGCCCAGCTCGCCGCGACCGAGGCGGCGATCGGCGCCGCCGAAGCACTCGTCGTCGACGCCCGGGCGGCGGTGGACGCGGCGCAGGCGGCCATCGAAAGCATCAGCGCCGACATCAACGATTCGGTCCTGCGCTCGCCGCGCCCCGGTCGCGTGCAGTATCGCGTCGCCCAGCCCGGCGAGATCCTCGCCGCCGGCGGGCGCGTGCTCAACCTCGTCGACATCGGCGACGTCTACATGACGTTCTTCCTGCCCACGGCGCAGGCCGGGCGCGCCGCGATCGGCACCGAGGTCAGGATCGTGCTCGATGCCGCGCCGCGCTCCGTCATCCCGGCCACGGTGAGCTTCGTCGCCGATGTCGCGCAGTTCACGCCCAAGACCGTGGAGACCAAGGAGGAGCGTCAGAAGCTGATGTTCCGGATACGCGCCCGCATCTCGCCGGAGCTGCTCAAGAAGTACATCCAGCACGTCAAGACCGGCCTGCCCGGTGTCGCGTACATCAGGCTCGATCCGGCCGTCGAATGGCCGGCGTCGCTTCAACAGGTCGTCACGCCGTGAGCGGCGCGGCGGCGCAAGACACCACGCGCTCCGCCACGGCGCCGGTCGTCCGTATCGAAGGGGTCGGCCACGCCTACGGCCGGCGGCGGGCGCTCGACGCAATCTCCCTCGATATCCCGGCGGGCTGCATGGTGGCCCTGATCGGGCCCGACGGCGTGGGCAAGTCGAGCCTCCTGTCGCTGATCGCCGGCGCGCGTGTCGTGCAGCAAGGGCGCATCGAGGTGCTCGGCGGCGACATCGCCGACCGGCGTCATCGCCGCGCCGCCTATGCGCGCATCGCCTACATGCCGCAGGGCCTCGGGCACAGCCTCTATCCGACCCTCTCGGTGTTCGAGAACATCGACTTCTTCGGCCGCCTGTTCGGCCACGACAGGGCGGAGCGGGAACGCCGCGTCGCCGCCCTGCTCGCCCGCACCGGGATGTCGCCCTTCGCGGACCGGCCGGCCGGCAACCTGTCCGGCGGCATGAAGCAGAAGACGAGCCTCTGCTGCTCGCTGATCCACGATCCCGACCTGCTGATCCTGGACGAGCCCACCACCGGCGTCGATCCGCTGTCCCGCCGCCAGTTCTGGGAGCTGATCGGCGATATCCGCCGCGAGCGGCCGGGGATGAGCGTCATCGTCGCCACCGCCTACAGGGAGGAAGCCGAGCGCTTCGACTGGCTGATCGCCATGGATGGCGGCAAGGTCCTCGCCGCCGGCACGCCCGCCGAGCTGCTGTCGCGGACGGGCACGCAGGGCCTCGACGCCGCATTCGTCGCCCTGTTGCCCGAAGAGAAGCGGCGCGGCCATCGCAGCGTCGTCATCCCGCCGCGCACGGCGGCGGACGGCGGCGAGATCGCCATCGGCGCCCAGCGCGTGACCGTGCGCTTCGGCGACTTCACCGCCGTCGACGATGTCAGCTTCGAGATCCGGCGCGGCGAGATCTTCGGCTTCATCGGGTCCAACGGCTGCGGCAAGACGACGACGATGAAGGTGCTGACCGGCCTTCTGCCGGCCAGTCAGGGGATGGCCACGCTGTTCGGCCGCGAGGTCGCATCCGGCGACGTCGCCGTGCGCCGCCGCGTCGGCTACATGAGCCAGGCCTTCTCGCTCTATTCGGAACTGACGGTCCGCCAGAATCTCGACCTCCACGCCCGGCTGTTCGCCATGCCGGCGGAGGAGATACCGGCCCGGATCGAGGCGATGGCAGGCAGCTTCGATCTCGCCGGCGTCATGGATTTCCTGCCCGATGCGCTGCCGCTGGGCATCCGCCAGAGGCTGTCCCTGGCGGTCGCGATGATCCACGCGCCGGAGATCCTGATCCTCGACGAGCCGACATCGGGCGTCGACCCGGTCGCGCGCGACGGCTTCTGGCGGATCCTGTCGGACCTGTCGCGCAAGGATGGCGTCACGATCTTCGTGTCGACCCATTTCATGAACGAGGCGGCGCTCTGCGATCGCGTCTCGCTCATGCACGCCGGCAAGGTGCTGGTGAGCGACACGCCGGCCGCCATCATCGAGCGCAAGCATGCGCGGACCCTCGAGGAGGCGTTCGTGACCTTCCTCGAGGAGGCGATCGGCGGCAGCGAGACGCCGCCGGCCGCGCCGGCCGACCGGAAGGCCGCGGCGGCGCCCGCGTCCAGCGGCCACCGCGCGTTCAGCTTCAGGCGCCTGTTCGCCTACACGCAGCGCGAGGCGCTGGAACTGCGGCGCGATCCGATCAGGGCCAGCCTGGCGATCGTCGGATCGGTCCTGCTGATGTTCGTGATCGGATTCGGCATCAGCATGGATGTCGAGAACCTCACCTTCGCCGTGCTCGATCGCGACGACACCGCGATCAGCCGCGACTACGTCCTGCAGATCGCCGGCTCGCGCTACTTCATCGAGAAGGCGCCGATCGTCGACTACGCCGACCTCGATCGCCGCATGACGAACGGCGAGATCAGCCTGGCGATCGAGATTCCGCCCGGGTTCGGCCGCGACGTGGCGCGCGGCCTGGCGGTGGAGATCGGCGCCTGGATCGACGGCGCCATGCCGGCGCGCGCCGAGACCGTCAGCGGCTATGTGCAGGGCATGCACCAGGCCTGGCTGTCGTCCAAGGCGGACGAGCTCTACGGCCCCGGTGCCGCGGGCGCCGGCTTCCAGATCGAGATCCGCTATCGCTACAACCCCGATGTGCGCAGCCTCGTGGCCATGGTGCCGGCCGTGATCCCGATCCTGCTGCTGATGATCCCGGCGATGCTGGCGGTGCTGAGCGTGGTGCGCGAGAAGGAGATGGGCTCGATCGTCAATTTCTACGTCACGCCGGTCAGCCGCGCCGAGTTCCTGCTCGGCAAGCAGCTGCCCTACATCGCGCTCGCCATGCTGAACTTCCTCATGCTCTCGGCCTTCGCCGTCTTCGCCTTCGGCGTGCCGTTCACCGGCAGCTTCATGACGCTGACCGCGGCCGCCCTGCTCTACGTGATCTTCACCACGGGCATGGGGCTGGTGATCTCCAGCTTCATCGAGAGCCAGATCGCCGCCATCTTCGCCACCTCCCTGATCACCCTCATTCCGGCGGTCCAGTACTCCGGGCTGATCGATCCGGTCTCTTCGCTGGAGGGCGTCGGCGCGTTCATCGGCACGATCTATCCGACCACCTACTTCGTGACGATCTCGCGCGGCACGTTCTCCAAGGCCCTGGAGTTCCGCGATCTCGCCGGTTCCTTCGCCCCCCTGCTGATCGCCGTCCCGGTGCTGTTCGGCCTCGGGGTGGCGCTCCTGAAGAAGCAGGCCCGCTGACCATGCGCGTCGCGAACATCCTCAATCTCGGCGTGAAGGAGCTGCGCGGGCTGCGGCGGGACCGCATGCTGATCGTGCTGATCCTGTATGCCTTCACGATCGCGATCTACACGGCCGCGACGTCGATGCCGGAAACGCTCAACCGCGCCGCCATCGCCATCGTCGACGAGGACCAGTCGCCGGTGTCCTCGCGCATCGTCACGGCGTTCTACCCGCCGCATTTCACGATTCCGCGCGTGATCGACCAGCCGGAGATGGACATCCGCATGGACGCCGGCCTCGACACCTTCGCGCTGGATATCCCGCCGGATTTCCAGCGCGACCTGCTCGCCGGCAGGACGCCCGCGATCCAGCTCAACGTCGATGCGACCCGCGTCAGCCAGGCCTTCACCGGCAGCGGCTACGTGCAGGCGATCGTCGCCGCCGAGGTCACCGAGTTCCTCGCCCGCCATCGCGCCGTGAGCCGGATGCCGGTCGATCTCGCCCTGCGCGCCCGGTTCAATCCGGAGCTGAACAAGGGCTGGTTCGGCGCCCTGACCAACGTGATCTCGTCGATCACCATGCTGTCGATCGTCCTGACCGGCGCCGCGCTCATCCGCGAACGCGAGCACGGCACGATCGAGCACCTGCTGGTGATGCCGGTCACCCCGGCCGAGATCATGGTCAGCAAGGTGCTGTCGATGGCGCTCGTGGTTCTGGTCGCGTCGGCCGCATCCATCGTCCTGGTCATCCAGGGCGCGCTCGGGATTCCCATCCAGGGATCGATCGCGCTGTTCCTGCTCGGCACGGCCCTGCATCTGTTCGCGACGACGTCGCTGGGGATCTTCCTGGCCACGGTGTCGGGCTCGATGCCGCAGTTCGGCCTCCTGCTGATGCTGGTTCTCCTTCCCCTGCAGGTGCTGTCCGGCGGCGTCTCGCCGCGGGAGAGCATGCCGGAGATCATCCAGACGATCATGCTGGCCGCGCCGAACACGCATTTCGTCGCGCTCGGCCAGGCGATCCTGTTTCGCGGTGCCGGGCTGGACGTGGTCTGGCCGCAATTCCTCGCCCTGATCGCCATCGGCACGCTGCTGTTCGTCCTCGCGCTCAGACGGTTCCGCCTGTCGCTGCGCTAGAGTGACGGATCGTGGCCCGCGATTCGCAAGGCGGGCCGAGGGCGGACAGCCGCCAAGCGAGGGCACCGTCATGCGCATCCTGCTGCTCAACCCGAACACCACCGCTTCCATCACCGAGCGGCTGCGCGCGGCGGCGCAGGCGGTGGCCCAGCCGACGACCGAGATCGTGCCGCTGACCGCGCCGCGCGGCGTGCCCTACATCGCCACGCGCGCCGAGGCGCAGATCGGCGGCGCGGTGGCGCTGGAGATGCTGGCCGAGCACCACGCCCAGGCCGATGCCGCCATCGTCGCCGCCTTCGGCGATCCGGGCCTGATGGGCGCGCGCGAGCTGTTCGACATCCCGGTCGTCGGGCTGGCCGAGGCCGCGATGCTGGCCGCCTGCATGCTGGGCCGCCGCTTCGCCATCGTCACCTTCGCCCGCGCGCTCGGCCCCTGGTACGAGGAGTGCGTGGCGATGCACGGGCTCGGCGCCCGCTGCGCCGCCATCCGCATGCTCGACGAGAGCTTCAGCGACATCGCCGACGTGCAGGAAGAGAA
>CAYNOF010000347.1:0-1547 GCA_964398335.1 uncultured Rhizobiaceae bacterium | reverse complement strand
GCAGGGCGCGGCCTTCGGCGCCGTCGGTGTCGAGCGCCAGGCTGCGCTTGCCGGCGTTGAGGTAGAGGTGTGCGGGTCGCGTCTCGGCGGTTGTGGTGGGTGCGTCGAACGGCGCGGCGCGGCGCAGCTCGTCGGAGCCGTCGGGCGCTTCCACGCGCACCACGTCGGCGCCGAACGAGGCCAGCAGCCGGCTGCACCAGGCGCCGGCGACGCCGCTGTGCAGGTCGACGACACGCAAACCACTCAACGCCGCGGTCAATGGATCACTCCCTTCAGGCGCGGATCGAGCACGTCGCGCAGTGCGTCGCCCACGAAGTTGAATGCCAGGACCAGCAGGAAGATCGCGACGCCGGGCACGATCGACAGCAGCGGCTGCTGCTGCAGCAGCGGGAAGGCCTGCTGCAGCATGTTGCCCCAGGTCGGCGTCGGCGGCTGCACGCCGACGCCGATGAAGCCCAGCGCCGCCTCGGTCAGCACGGCGTAGCCCATCGACAGGGTGGCCTGCACGATCACCGGCGCCACGGTGTTGGGCAGGATGTGGCGCGCCATGATGCGCAGGCGGCTTAAGCCCCCGGCTTCGGCCGAGGCGATGAAATCCTGCTCGCGCACCGCCAGCCCCTGGCTGCGCACGATGCGCGCCATCCACGGCACGTTGGCGATGCCGATGGCGATGATCACGGTGCTGAGCGAGCTGCCCATCGCCGCCGCCAGGCCGACCGCCACCAGCAGGCTGGGGAAGACCACCAGCGCATCCATGAAGCGCATGATGATGTCGTCGAGCCAGCCGCGGAAATAGACCGAGAGCAGGCCGAGCGGCACGCCGATGACGACGCCGATGGCGGTCGTGCCGAGACTGACGAACAGCGCCGTCTGCGTGCCGACGATCAGGCGCGCGAGCGTGTCGCGGCCCATGCGGTCGGAGCCCAGCAGGTGATCGGCGCTGATGCCCGCCATCATGCGCTTGAAGTCCATCGCCTGCGGATCGTAGGGCACGATCCACGGCGCCAGCACGGCGGCCAGCACGATGACGACGATCACCACCATGCCGAACGCCGCCTGCGGGATCGCCATCGTCTTGAGGAAGACGTCGAGCCACGGCCCGCGCTTGCGCGGCAGGCGCGTGGCGGCGGGCAGGGCGGGCGCGTCAGCCATCGTACTTGATGCGCGGATCGAGCCACGCATAGGCGATGTCGGTGACGAGGTTGGCGATCAGCACGGCGAGCGCCATGACCAGCACGCTGCCCTGCACGATCGGGAAATCCTGCTGGAAGATCGCCTGGACCATGAGCTGGCCCATGCCGGGAATGCGGAACAGGGTCTCGATCACCACGGCGCCGGCGAAGATGCGGCCGGTCTGCAGGCCGAGCACGGTGACGACCGGCAGCAGTGAGTTGCGCAGCGCGTGGATCCAGATCACCACGCCTTCGGTCAGCCCCTTGGCGCGCGCGGTGCGCACGTAGTCCTGCGCCAGCACCTCGAGCATCGCCGAGCGCGTCTGGCGCATGATCAGCGCGCAGCTGGTGATGCCGAGCGCAAAGGCCGGCAGG
>CAYNOF010000346.1:0-4789 GCA_964398335.1 uncultured Rhizobiaceae bacterium | reverse complement strand
GACATTGGCAATCTCCGCCGGCGTGGCATAGCGGCCGGTGGGGATCGCGGCTCTGTAGGCGGTCCGCACGGCATCGGGATCGTCGGGGTTGATCATGGTCTCGATCGACCTCAGCATCGCCGTGTCGGTCGGGCCGGGGCAGACGGCGTTGAGCGTCACGCCGCGCCGGGCCGTCTCGCGCGCCACCGTCTTGGTGAAGGCGATGATGCCGCCCTTGCAGGCGGAATAGACGGCTTCCTGCGAGGAGCCGACGCGCCCGGCATCGGAGGCGATGTTGATCACGCGGCCCCAGCCGCGCTCCAGCATGCCGGGCAGGGTGGCGTGGTGCAGGTTGAGCGGCCCCTTGAGGTTGATGGCGATCAGCGTCTCCCAGAGATCGGGAGTCGTGTCGACGAAATTGGCGAAGCGATCCCAGCCGGCGTTGTTGACCAGGATGTCGGCCGGCCCGACCTCGCGCGCGAACAGCTCGACCGCGTCCTTCACCGCGGCGTAGCTGGTGATGTCGACGCCGACAGGCTCGGCCACACCCTGGCCGCTGCGGCGGATCTCGTCGGCGATCCTGGTGGCCGCCTCGAGGTTCTTGTCGAACACGCCGACGCGCGCGCCGTAGCTGGCGAAACGGTGGCAGATCGCGCCGCCGATCGCGCCGCCGCCGCCGGTGACGATGACGTTCTTGCCCTTCAGGCCCCGCATGGCGCGCTCCTCAGATCGGCGAGTAGGGATCGAAGCGCGGCTTGCGCTTCTCCAGGTGCGAGGCGAGGCCTTCCTTCACCTCCGGCCCCATGAAGCCCAGCATCTCCAGCGCCGTCGAGGCGTCGAAGGACGGGCCCATCATGCGCAGCCAGTTGTTGAGCGCGTACTTGGTGAAGCGGATCGAGGTCTGCGCACCCTCGGCCAGCTTGGTGGCGACCTCCAGCCCCTTGGCCTCGAGCTGGTCGTCCTCGACGCACATCGAGACCAGGCCGATGCGCTCGGCCTCCTCGCCGTCGACCGCCTCGCAGAGCAGCAGGTAGTACTTGGCCTTGGCCATGCCACAGAGCAGCGGCCACACGATCACCGCGTGATCGCCGGCGGCGACGCCCAGCCGCGTGTGGCCATCGATGATGCGCGCCTTCTTCGAGGCGATCGAGACGTCGGCCAGGATGCCGGCGACGAGGCCGGCGCCGACCGCCGGGCCGCGCATGGTGCTGACGATCGGCTTGGAGCAGTTGATGACGTTGTAGACGATATCGCGCGCTTCCTTCCACGTGCGCAGCAGCGCGTTGAAGTCCTTCATGTTGTTCTCGATCAGGTCGAAATCGCCGCCGGCCGAGAACACCTTGCCGCCGGCGCCCTGGATGATCACGCAATTGACCGTGTCGTCGCCGTCGATGTCGCGCCAGACGTTGACCAGCTCGGTGTGCATGAGCGCGTCGGTGGCGTTGTACTTCTCCGGCCGGTTCATGGTGACGCGCAGCACCTTGGGGTGCGGCCGGTCGAAGACGAGTCGCTGATACCGCTGCTGCCACGCCGACATGTCGCTTCCTCCCGTGATGTCGGGGAAGCCTAGCGCGCGGCAAAGACCAATGGCTAGCCGCACCGGTTCGCATCGCGCGCGGCAGAAGCAGATTCCGGCGCGCCGTCCGGCCTAGATGAGGGTGCGGCGCACCGAGGCGAGGACGGCGATGGTGTTCATCTGCTTGACGATCTCCTTGCCGGGGCAATCGGTCTTGGGCTCGTTCGGCGCTGGCTTCATCAGCTGGCCGAGCTTCTTGCCGACGATCTCGACGAAGCTGTGGCAGGTGATGCCTTTTTGATCGTTCGGACCGGGGTCTTTGTTGCTGGTGCCAACGACCACGAGCTTCACCGCGGGATGCACCTTCTGGATCCATGCCATCAGGTCCGCGCCATGATGCAACTGGTCGTTGGTCAGCGGTTCGTCGCGTGACGCGAACTCGATGTGCACCGATCCGCCGGTGAACGCGCCGGTCCCCTTGGCGACATCAGCGGTGTCGACATGCTGAATGATGCGTCCGCTCGCCTCGACGGTGAAATGCGCCGAAACACCAAAGGCTGAATTGGGGTTTGTCGTGTGCGCCGCGTGGGTATCCTGTGTCCACTGCCTGACATTGATCGACGCCTGGTCGACGATGGACTGATAGGCCCAGGTCTGGTGCATCACGATGCGCACCACTTCCCCGTTCTTTCCGGGACTGAAGCTGCCGGGCTCAGTCATCATCTTGGTATCATCGCGATCCGGGTACATGGCCATTGGACACCTGCCGTGAGAGGTAACCATGACAATGATACATCACGGCGCTTCGCCCCGATTGCCCTCCCGCGCATTTGATGAGCGTCCGCTCGCCGTCAGCGTGGCAGGTTGCCGGCGCGGGCAGCGGACGCGAACTTCACCGCTTCCTCAGCCGCGCGCACCAGCGCACGCGCCTTGGCGATGCTTTCCTGGAATTCCGATTCCGGATCGGAGTCGGCCACCACGCCGACGCCGGCCTGCACGTACATCGTGCCGTCCTTGACCAGCGCGGTGCGCAGCAGGATGCAGGTATCCATCGTGCCGTTGGCGGCGAAGTAGCCGGCGGCGCCGGCGTAGATGCCGCGGCGCACCGGCTCGAGCTCGTCGATGATCTCCATCGCGCGCACCTTGGGCGCGCCCGACAGGGTGCCGGCGGGGAAGCCCGCGGCCAGCGCGTCGATCGCGTCCAGCCCTTCGCGCAGCGTGCCCTCGACATGGCTGCTGATGTGCTGGACGTGACTGTACTTCTCGATGGTGAACTGCTCGACGACGCGCACCGAGCCGATCTTGGCGATGCGTCCCACGTCGTTGCGCGCCAGGTCGATCAGCATGAGATGCTCGGCGCGTTCCTTGGGATCGGCCAGCAATTCCTCGGCCAGGCGCTTGTCCTCCTCCGGTGTCGCACCGCGCGGCTTGGTGCCGGCCAGTGGGCGGATGGTGACGGTGTTGTCGCGCAGCCGCACCAGGATCTCGGGTGAGGAACCCACGATTGCGAAGTCGCCGAAGTCGAAATGGATCAGGAACGGCGAGGGATTGATCCGCCTGAGCGAGCGGTAGAGCGCCAGCGGCGGCAGTTCGAAGGGCAGCGAGAAGCGCTGCGAGGGCACGATCTGGAAGGCGTCGCCGGCGTGCACGTACTCCTTGCAGCGCTCGACCATGTCGAGGAATTCCTGCTTCGACATGTTGGCCTGCGGCGCCGGCAGGCTCTCGAGCTCGCGCCCGGTGTCGCGGCGCGGCAGGGTGCGCTCGAAATCGGCCATGGCGTCGGCCAGGCGCTCGCGCGCGAGGTCGTAGGCGCTCTCGGGATCGACGTCGGGCCGCGGCCACACCGGCGTGATCACCGCCACCATGTCCTCGAGCCGGTCGAAGATGCAGATGATGGTCGGCCGCAGCATGATCGCTTCGGGCAGGTTCAGCGGATCCGGATTCTTGTCCGGCAGCCGTTCCATCTGCCGGACCATGTCGTAGCCGAGGAAGCCGAACAGGCCGGCGGCCATCGGCGGCAGGCTCGCCGGCATGTCGATCTGCGATTCGTTGATCAGCGCGCGCAGGGTCTCCAGCGGCTTGCCGGGCAGCGGCTCGAAGGCGTGCGGCGCGGTGCGCGCCTTGCGGTTGACCTCGGCCTGGCCGCGCACGCAGCGCCAGATCAGGTCGGGCTTGAAGCCGATGATCGAGTAGCGGCCGCGCACCGAGCCGCCTTCGACCGACTCCAGCAGGAACGAGAAGGGCCTTCCATCGGCCAGCTTGATGAAGGCGGAGACGGGCGTCTCGAGATCGGCGACGAGGCGGGTCCACACCAGCGTCGGCTTCCCGGCGCGATAGGCAGCGGCAAAGGACTCGTAGGAAGGCTCGACGGTCATGGCAGGCTCTCGGGCAGGCGTATCAACGGATCGGTGGAAGCGAAAGGCTTTAGCCCCGCCATCGCCCGGATTGCGCCTGCCGCGAGAGAATGCTGCTCATTGCTGTGGCTCGCCCGACCGGAAAACTGCCGCCATGGCCTCGGAATTTCGGACGACACCATAGCGCTTTTCGAGCAACTGGACATAGGCATCGCGCATCGAACGACCCGTCACCGAGTCGAGTTCCTTGTCGAGGCGCTGCAGCTCGGCGGCGTCCTTGGCCGGATCGGCGGCCACGACTTCCTTCAGCCGCACGATGGTGGCGCCGCCGGTGGCCGGCACCACGGTCGATTCACCCGGTTTCAGCTTGAACAGTGCCGTGACCGCGGCGGCCGTGAGACCATTGGCCTCGTCGCGATCGCGGCGGCCCACCGGCTTCGACGTCTTCACCGCCAGGCGCAGCGCCTGCGCCTGGGTGTTGAGGTCGGTCACCGCGCCCAGCTTGTCGACGATCGACTTGGCCTGCACCTCGGCGGCCTTGCCGCGCTCGGCATCGGTCCAGGCGGCCACGACCTGCGCCTTGACGCTTTCCAGCGGCGGCGTGCTGGCCGGCGTGATCTTGTCGACCCGCACGACATAGAACGCGCCGCTGCGCAGCTCCTTCACGGCGCTGGTCTTGCCCTCGGCCATGCCCCAGGCGGCGCCCAGCATGTCGGCGGCGGCGTCGCCGGCGACCGCCGGCTTGCCATTGGCGTCGAAGCCGCGCTGGTCGATCCCCTCGACCTTCCGCAGCTTGAGCTTGGACGCCTCCGCCGCCGCGTCGAGGTTGTCGGCCTTGCCCAGCTCGCGGTCGAACTCGCCGACCAGGCGGCCCAGCACCTCGCTCGCCATCTCCTTGCGCAGATCGGCCTCGATGCGCGGCTTCATCGAGTCGAAGGAA
>CAYNOF010000345.1:0-5798 GCA_964398335.1 uncultured Rhizobiaceae bacterium | reverse complement strand
AACCTCGACGCCGCCCGGTTCCGGCTGAGCTACACGACCATCCGGGCTCCGCGCGACGGCGTGCTGATCTCGCGCAACGTCGAGCGCGGCTACGTTGTGCAGCCGTCGAACGTGCTGTTCGTATTGTCGCCGTTCGGCGAGACGCAGCTCACGGTGCAGATCGACGAGAAGAATCTCGGCCTGATCGCGATCGGCCAGCCGGCGCTGGCCTCGGCCGACGCATATGCCAACCGGACATTTCCCGCCAAGGTGGTCTACATCAATCCGGGCGTGGATCTGCAGCGCGCCTCTGTCGAGGTGAAGCTCAGCGTTCTCGATCCGCCGTCGTATCTGCAGCAGGACATGACCGTCTCGGTCGACATCGAGACGGCGCGGCATCCGGGCGCGGTGATCGCGCCAACCGCGTCCATTCGCGGACTCAACGGCGCCCAGCCCTGGGTTCTGAAGGTCGATGCCGGGCACGCGCGCCGGCAGGACGTTTCGATCGGTCTCACCGGCCTCGGCAAGGTCGAGATCCTCGCCGGCCTTCAGCCCGGCGACCTCGTTCTGCCGGCAAATTCCTCGATCAAACCCGGTTCCCGGGTGCGCAGCCGCATCACGGCAGACGTCGTGCGATGAATCGCCTTGCGCCCTTCGAATGGATCACCGCCCTGCGCTTCCTGAAGGAGGGGCGCATGCAGACGATCTTCATCGTGACGGCGGTCGCGATCGGCGTCGCGGTGATCGTCTTCATGTCGGCGATGCTGGCGAGCATGCAGGCGAATTTCCTCAAGCGCGTGCTCACCTCGCAGCCGCACATTCAGCTCATCCCGCCCGATGAGGTCGCCCGGGCGCTGCGTCGGAGCGGCGCCGGCGAAGAGATCGACGCGATCGTGCAGCGCCCGGTGCAGCGGATCCGCTCGATCGATCAGTGGCAGAAGCTTCGCGTCGAGCTCGGCGCCTGGCCCCACATCACCAATGTCTCGCCGACGATGTCGGGCTCGGCGCTCGCCGTGCGCGGTGCCGCCTCGCGCCCGATCTCGATCACCGGCATGGACCCGGATGTCTATTTCAGGGTCGTGCGCATTCCCGACTACATCGTCGCCGGCCAGCCGCGCGTGCTCACCGACGACATCCTGATCGGAGTCGAGCTTGCCAAGGACCTCGGCGTCGGCCTGGGCGAGAAGATCACGGTCTCGTCGGCAAACGGCGCGAGCCGGGTCCTCACCATCACCGGCATCTTCGATCTGGGCAACAAGGGCGCGAACCAGCGCTCAACCTTCGTGGCGCTGCGCACCGCGCAGGCTCTGCTCGATCTCGTGGGCGGCGTCACCACGATCGATCTCACCGTCGACGACATCTACGAAGCCGATGTCATCGCCCAGCAGGTGCAATTGGCGACCGGCATCGAGGCCGACAGCTGGATCGCGACCAACGCGCAGTTCTTCACCGCGATCAACGCGCAGCAATCGTCGAACACCCTGATTCGCGTCTTTGTCGGGCTGTCCGTCGCCTTTGGCATCGCCAGCGTGCTGGTCGTCTCGGTGATCCAGCGCTCCAAGGACATCGGCATCCTGCGCGCGATGGGCACTTCGCGGGCCCAGATCCTGCGCGTGTTCCTGCTGCAGGGCGGTCTGCTCGGCTTCCTCGGGTCGGTGGTCGGCGCGGCGGTCGGGGGCTACGCCGTCGTGTTCTGGCACGGCTTTCTGCGCCAGGCCGACGGCAGCGAGTTGTTTCCGCTCGTGCTCGAGACCTCGCTCTTTGTCTATTCGGTGCTGTTCGCGACGGCTACGGGCGTTGCCGCCGCCGCCGTTCCGGCGCTGCGTGCGGCGAAACTCGATCCGGTGGTGGCGATCCGTGGCTGACTTCGGACCCGTCTTGCGACTCGAGAGAATCTGCAAGTCCTACAATGTCGGGCGATCCAACGAAGTCGAGGTGCTGCACGATATCGACCTGACCATCAGACGTGGCGAGTTCGTCGCGTTGATCGGGCCATCGGGCTCGGGCAAGAGCACGCTGCTCAACATCATTGGTCTGCTCGACCGCCCGACCGCGGGGCGGCTGTTCATCGAGGGGCACGAGACCTCGAAGCTGAACGACGGGGCGATCACCAAGCTGCGTGCCCACAGCATCGGCTTCGTATTCCAGTACCACTATCTGATCTCCGCGTTCACGGCGATCGAGAACGTCATGATGCCGTTGCTCGCAGAGCGCGTTTTTCCGAGCGATGCGATCCGTGAGCGTGCGCATACGCTGCTGGCACAGGTCGGTCTGGCGCAGTGGGAGAACAATCTCGCCAACAACATGTCGGGCGGCCAGCAGCAGCGCGTAGCGATCGCCCGGGCGCTCGCGATGAACCCCGCCTTGATCCTCGCCGACGAGCCCACGGGCAATCTCGACACCAAGTCGGCCCATTCGGTGTTCGAGATGATGCAGCAGGTCAATGAGACCGAGGGCACCACGTTCCTGATCGTCACGCACAACATGGATCTGGCGCGGCGTTGCCATCGGATCATCGAGGTGGTCGATGGGCGGGTCGCGACCAGCGCGGAGCCGGCTGCCGTCGAAGTGTAGAGCGGCGGGCGGAGGGCAGTTGCGTTTGATCACACCAACTTGCCGCTGCCACGCTCTTTCTCAAGACACGCCGAGGCGACCCACGGTGATATGATCGTTGACCGCGACCACCCCGGGCGTCGCTTCGGCGGCGACCCTGATCGCCTTGCGCTCGGTATCGGAGTCGGCTTCGCCCCACAGGTTCACCACACCATTGCTGACGGTCGCGTTCAGCCGCGCCGCGTGGGTCCATGTTTCATGCTTCAGCCGCGTCATCAGGCGGTCGCGGATGGCTGTATCGGAAGCCGGGATCTCCAGCTTCACAGCCGCTGTTGCAAGGGCCTGCACCAGGTTGGCTCGACTGACGATGCCCACCAGCGCCCCGTCACGCACGATGGGGATGCGCTTCACAGCGTGGCGCTCCATCATTGTCGCGAGCTCATGCAAGGGCGTTTCCGGCGCCGCCGTGATCACCGGGTGGGCCATGACATCGGCAACTTTGCTCGCGTGCGACTTGATGAAGTCGGTAGCGAACACGTGCTGCTGATCGAAGATCGCCAGCCAGCTCGATCGGCGGCGTTCCGTGCCGATCTCGGCCCGATGGAGCAGGTCGCCTTCGCTGATCATGCCGACAAGCTTGTCGTGCGCGTCGACCACGGGCACGGCGCTGATCCTCTTCTTCAGCAGAAGCCGGGCGACCTCTGCCAAGGTCGCGCTGGACTTCACCGTGATGACCGGTGACACCATGACGTCGCGGGCTTGCATGGGCTCGTTCCCCTCTGGCTGTGGGACGCCGGTCAGTCGGCGACGAGGAACAGGCCGACCAGGGGCGCCGCAAGCGCCGACCCGGGCAGCAGCACGAAGAGCAGGAAGAGCAGGTCGATCTGGATCATGGCTGAGATCCCCGAACACGCAGTTCGATCAATGTTGCTTTGTCTAGCACCACCTTCGCGCCGCCGACTTGATCTGTGTCAGCGGCGAGACCGCGAGTTCAATGCCGCCGGCATGGCAGCCTCTCACAGGGCGCGCATGCGAGCCGGGGCGGCCACGAGCGGGCCGAGGATCGCATCGAGCCGCTGCTGCAGGCGGCTGACCGGTTCGTTGGTGAGATCCTTGGCGACTTCCTCGCGGATGCGACCGCGTACGGCAGCAGGCAGCAGGCCCCGCAACTCGCCCAGGCTGCGGCGTGGTGCGACGAGGACGAGCTCGTCGAACTCGCGATTGGCATGCGCGGCATCCAGTGCCGCTGCGACCACGGTCATGAACCGGTGCTTCTCGAGCTTGTGGTGGTCCTGGTGCGGCTCGAGCGCGTGGCGGGCGCCGCTGCGCGCCGAGCTGAAGCTGCGGCCGGGGCTGTCGCTCGCGAGCGTACGCGGACGCTGCCGGCTCTGCGGTGCGACGAGATCGCTGGGACCGGCAGAGACGAGCCTGCCGGCCTCCGGGCGGAAGAAGCGCGCGCGGGAGCCGTCGGCGACGACGATCAGGGTCTTTACGGGACGTTTGGCCATGGCAATGCCTCGTGAGCGGGTCGGACGGTTCAGTCGGAAGGCGGCAGGTGATGCTTGCCCAGGGGCGCGACGATGCTGGCCTGCGGGCCCTTCTCACCGCTGCCGGGATGTACCGAGAAACGAACATCCTGGCCGACGCGCAGCTTTTCGAAGCCGCCTTTGGCGACGGCGTTGCGGTGGAAATACACCTCGCTGCCGTCACTGGCCTGGATGAAACCGTAGTCGCCTTCTGCGATCAGGCTCGCGATCCGTCCATGCGGCGGCACTTCGTGCGCCTTCACATCGCCGCGCATGCGACGCATATGGTCCTCCAGCCGGCGGCGCGCGGCATCGAAGGCGTCGCGCACCGCGACATAGATGTCCTCATGGGCCTGATGCTCGTTCGGCGAACGCTTCACGACGATCTTCTTGCCCGGCACGGTGAGATCGATACGGACGCGATAGAGGTCGCCCTGGCGCCGCCGCTTCGGTCCTTCTATCACGACGTGGCAAGCAATGATGCGATCGAAGAATTGCTCGAGTTCGCTCGCCCGCTCGCGCACCTTGCGCTCCACGCTTTCCGAAGCATCGATGTTGCGGAACGTGATCTGCAGCTCTGCGGCCATGGAATTTCTCCTTTCGCACCTGCCAGTCTGCCGCAATCGCTGGCGCAAGGAGTTGCGGCAGATCAAAGGCAGCCCTGATCCACGTCAAGGCTTCCGACGCCGCTTGCGGCCACATTCTTGGGCCATGCCGATCCAGAATGTCGACATCGCCGCCATGTTCGACCAGACGGCTGATCTGCTCGAGCTCAAGGGCGCCAATCCATTTCGCGTGCGGGCCTACCGCCGGGCGGCACGCACCGTCGGCGGCCTGCCGCAAAGCGTACGCGGCATGCTGAAGGAGGGCCGCGACCTCGCTGAATTGCCCGCCATCGGCAAGGATCTCGCCGGGAAGATCGGCGACATCGTGCGCACGGGACATTTCGGGGTACTTGATTCGCTGAAGGCGGAAGTGCCTGGCGACATCGGCGCGATGGCGGCGCTGCCCGGCCTCGGTCCCAAGCGGCTGAAGCTGCTGATCGACAAGCTGGATGTCCGCAGCCTCGCCGAGCTTCATGATGCGGCATGGAAAGGCCGTCTGGCCACCGTCCCGGGATTTGGGCCGGCGATCGTCAGCCGGCTCCTCGAAGCACTCGAAAAGCCGCCGTCACAGAAACGCTTCAAGCTGCCGCTTGCCGAGGCCGAAGCCGACGCGCTGCTGGCCTGGCTGCAGGCTGGCGGCACGCAGGCCATCGTGGCCGGCAGTTACCGCCGTCGCCGCGACACCGTCGGCGATCTCGACCTCCTGGCGACGGCAGGCGACGGCAAGGCGATCGCGGAAAGGTTCGTGCGCTACGAGAACGTGGCAAGGGTGCTCGCGCGCGGCGCAACGCGGACCGCGGTGGCGCTGCGCTCCGGCCTGCAGGTCGATTTGCGCGTGGTGCCGCCGGAGAGCCATGGTGCGGCGCTGCTCTACTTCACCGGCTCCAAGGCGCACAACATCGCGTTACGCAAGCTCGCCAAGCGGCGGGGCTGGAAGCTCAATGAATACGGCCTGTTCTCCGGGACACGACGAATCGCCGGCGCGAGCGAGCAGGAGGTCTACGACAAGCTCGGCCTCGCTTTCATCCCGCCGGAGATGCGCGAGGACCGCGGCGAGATCGCGCTCGCCGAGGCCGGCAGGCTGCCGAGTCTGATCAGCCTGGCCGATATCCGCGGCGACCTGCACGTGCATTCC
>CAYNOF010000344.1:0-2605 GCA_964398335.1 uncultured Rhizobiaceae bacterium | reverse complement strand
GCGAGGCCTGCCAGGGCGACGGCGTGATCAAGATCGAGATGCACTTCCTGCCCGACGTCTACGTCCAGTGCGACGTCTGCAAGGGCAAGCGCTACAACCGCGAGACGCTCGAGGTGCTGTTCAAGGGCAAGTCGATCGCCGACGTGCTGGAGATGACCGTCGACGAGGGCGTCGAGTTCTTCAAGGCCGTGCCTGTCATCCGCGACAAGCTCCTGACCCTGCAGCAGGTCGGCCTCGGCTACATCCATATCGGCCAGCAGGCGACGACGCTCTCGGGCGGCGAGGCGCAGCGCGTGAAGCTCGCCAAGGAACTGTCGCGCCGCGCCACCGGCCGCACGCTCTACATCCTCGACGAGCCGACCACCGGCCTGCATTTCGACGACGTGCGCAAGCTGCTCGAGGTGCTGCACCGGCTGGTCGAGACCGGCAACACGGTGCTGGTGATCGAGCACAATCTCGAGGTCATCAAGACCGCCGACTGGATCCTCGATCTCGGCCCGGACGGCGGCGCCGGCGGCGGCCGAGTCGTCGCCGAGGGCACGCCGGAGGATGTCGCGCGTGTCGCCGAGAGCTTCACCGGCCAATACCTCGCGCCGCATCTGCGCAAGGGCGGCACCATCGCGGCGCGCAAGCGGGCGTAGGGCATGAGCCTGCCCTTCGAGGTCGCGCCGCTGACGACGGCGCACGCCAGGGCCGCGCATGGCCTGACCATGTCAGTCGGCTGGGCCCATCGCCACGAGGATTGGCTGTTCGCGCTGTCGACCGGCCGCGGGCTGGGCGCCTTCGACAGCGACGGTGCGCTGCGTGGGGCGATGATGTGGTTCCCCTACGGCGAGGATTTCGGCTCGATCGGCATGGTCGCGGTCGATCCCACGGTGCATCGCGGCGGCATCGGCCGCGCGCTGCTGAGCCGCACCATCGCCGACGCCGCCGGCCGCTCGCTGCAACTGATCTCCACCGAAGCCGGCCGCCGGCTTTACGACTCGCTGGGCTTCCAGGCGATCGGCGACAACGGCGCCCATATGGGCACCGGCGTCGATCCGCGGGTCCCGGGCATGATCGAGCTCGCCGGCGCCGCCGACCTGCCGGCCCTCATCGCGCTCGACACCAGCGCGCTGGGCTGTGCCCGCGATGACCTGATGCGGGCGCTCGCCGGGGTCGGCGAGATCGCCGTCCTGCGCCGGGACGGCGGCATCGTCGGCTTCTCGATCTGCCGCCTGTTCGGCAGCGGCCGCGTCATCGGCCCGGTGATCGCGCGCGACAACGAGGAGGCGCGGCGGCTGATCGCGTTCTGGCTGCGGCACTACGCCGGCCAGCCCCTGCGCATCGACGTGCCGAAGGAGCACGCCGCGATCGTCGCCTGGCTGAACGAGCTCGGCCTGAAGCGCGGCGGCGAATCGCCGATCATGGTGCGCGGCACGCCGCCGGCGCCGACGGGTCCGGCCCGGCGCTTCGCGATGGTCAGCCAGGCGATGGGCTGACGCTGCCGGCGGAGACCGGTATCGCCGAGCCCTGACCATCAGGCTCCCAGCCCATCACACGCAACGTACCGGTGACCGGCACCATGTCGACGCTGAGCCGGGTGAACGCATTGCGCACCGGCGGTTCCACCCACTCGAATGACGGCGTGTCGCGGCCGGACCACGCCGACAGGGTCGCGATACGCCTGATGTTGTTCTCGTCCGGCCGACCGACGCCGCAGACCCGCGGCTCCCACCTGTCGCGCGACACCTGCCACGCATTGGCGATCGCACCATCCGCGACGCGCGTGCGGAAAGCGGTTTCCTCGCGCTCGATCACGACGCGCTCGCCGGCGTTGACGCCCACCAGGGCGAACAGCACCGGCCGCGCGAGAGGCGCCCGCTCCAGCAGTGTCCGCGCCTCGTCGAATGTCGCGCAGGTCTCGAACGCGTGTCGCAGCAGATGCTCCGGCGGCCACGTGCCGACAGACAACAGTGGCCGCATCGCGTTGCGCGCGTAATCCGTCCAGCGCAGGAGTTCGGCAGAGGTGCGACGGGACATCGGCGCCTGGTTGATCGACGCCGCGAAGCGTCCCGGCGCCATCGCCGTCAGCACGCCGACGAAGCCCGGCCAGGTGACGTTGAGGAAGTCGCCGGCCGGTCCGCGCTGCCACACTGTCTCGGCGAGTCGGCCCAGTCCGGCGAACGGCCAGTCGAGCGTGCGGCGCAGGCGCGGGCCTGCCGCACCTTCATCGGCCAAGGCGGTGCAGCCGAAGAGATAGGCGCCATGCAGCGTCCACGCGCCGGAGCGCCCGAGCTGCGCCTGGATGTCGGCGATGTCGCGCGCATAGGGCGACGCCGAGCGGCACATCCAGCGGCGCACGAGCGGGTCGCCGGCGCGCGCGAGGGCGCCACCCGCTGGAAACCAGCCGAGGCAGGCATCGCGCACCGCCAGCACCTGTGCCGCGCGGGCACGCGCATGCGCAGCCGGCCCACCGTCACGGGCATCGAAGAGGGGGACCATGGCGAGGTTCATCTTATGAGTGTACACTCACTTTCAGGAATCGACAACCGGCTGTCGATTCCGGCGGGGCTGGTCCGTCTCTAGGATGTCCAACCAAGGGAGACGGACATGGCCAAGTTCA
>CAYNOF010000343.1:0-8754 GCA_964398335.1 uncultured Rhizobiaceae bacterium | reverse complement strand
CTCGATGGGCGGCGGCTCGGTGCTGACCGCGCTCGAGCGCGGGCTGGTCGAGCCGCTGTTCGCCGTGAAGTTCCGCGCCGGCGTCGCCTTCTATCCGCGCTGCGCCGGCAGGCAGGGCCTGCTCGCGGCGCCGACCCTGGTGCTGATCGGCGGGCGCGACGAGTGGACGCCGGCCGAGGCCTGCCGCGACATGGCGGCCGGCCGCACCGGCGCCTTCGGGCCGCCGCGCGAGCCGGGCGACCGCTCGATGCTCGAGCTGGTGGTCTATCCCGAGGCGTATCACGCCTTCATCGCGCCGGCGCTGCAGGGCGGCGTGCGGATGTACGGCCACTGGCTGCAATACGACGCGGCCGCGACGCGCGACGCGAGCGGGCGCGTGCGCGCCTTCCTCGCGCGAACCCTGGGTGACTAGATGCTCAAGGCGATCAAGTACCTCGTCGACCGCACGATCATCCCGTTCGTGCGCTACGTCTTCTTCGCCGTCGCGGCGACGGCCGCGCCCGACGAGGAGGCCTTCAGGATCGTCGCCAAGCGCGCCGCGGCCAGCTCGGCCGACTACATCGAGGCGCATCTCGAGGGCGCGCTGCTGTTTCCCACCCGCGAGCAGGTCTGGGATTTCGCGCTGTCGAAGACGCGGGTCGACGGGCTCTACGGCGAGTTCGGCGTCTTCGAAGGCCACTCGATCAACCACATGGCGCGGCGGCTGCAGGCGCGGCCGGTCACGATCTACGGCTTCGACAGCTTCGAGGGGCTGAAGGAGGACTGGCGCGGCACGTGGTATGCGCAGGGCGCCTTCGACGTCGGCGGCCGGCTGCCCGAGGTCCTGCCCAACGTGACGCTGGTCAAGGGCTGGTTCGACGAGACGGTGCCGAAATTCCTGGCCGACCATCCGGACCAGCCGTTCTCCTTCATCCACATCGATTCGGACACCTTCGAGGCGGCCAGCCTGGTCCTGTCGCTGCTGAAGGACCGCATCGTCAGGGGCACCGTGCTGGTGTTCGACGAGTATCTCGGCTTCCCCAACTGGAAGAACGGCGAGTTCGCGGCGTGGCGCGACTTCGTCGCGGCGCAGGGCATCGAATACTGCTACCTCGCCTTCTCGAACACCCCGGCCGCGGTGCTGGTGCTGTGACCATGGTCGCCAGCGACGGCTTCGCCGAATTCCTCAAGGAGCAGCTCGAGCCGCTGGGCCGCATCTCGATGCGGCGCATGTTCGGCAAGACCGGCGTGTTCTGCGACGGCGCGATGCTGGGCATGGTGGCCGACGACACGTTCTATGTGCGCGTCGATGCGCACAACCGCGCCGCCTTCGCCGAGGCCGCGTCCGCGCCGCCGCTGACCTACGCCAAGGGCGGCACGCCGATCGACCTCGCCTTCTGGCGCGTGCCCGAGCGGCTGATCGACGAGCCCGACGAGCTGCTCGACTGGGCCCGCGCCGCGCTCGCCGCCGCCCGCCGCGTCGCGGCCAGGCGCAAGCGCTCCCGGTCATCCTGAGCGCAGCGAAGGATCCAGCGGTGCCCCTTCCGACCACCCCGAGATCCTCCGCGCCGCTCCGCACGACGGGAACGATTTTTATGCCGCCTTTATGGACAGGCCCATCCCACCCCCGACAGATCGCGCCCCGATGACCGACACCCCCAAGGGCCGCACGGCCGCGCTGACGCTCGCCGCGCTGGGCGTGGTCTATGGCGATATCGGCACCAGCCCGCTCTACACGGTGAAGGAATGCTTCGGCGAGTTCGTCGGGCTGAAGCCGACGCCCGAGAACGTGCTGGGCATCCTGTCGCTGATCACCTGGGTGCTGATCATCGTCACCACGCTGAAATACGTCGTCTTCCTGATGCGCGCCGACAATCGCGGCGAGGGCGGCGTGCTGGCGCTGGCCGCGCTGATCGCCGGCCGCGGCGGGCTGTCGGCCGGCGCGCGGCGCTGGGCGCTGATGCTGGGCATGCTGGGCGCCGCGCTGTTCTTCGGCGACTGCCTGCTGACGCCGGCGATCTCGGTGCTGAGCGCCGTCGAGGGGCTCACCGTCGCCACGCCGGCCTTCGGCCGCCTGGTGCTGCCGATCGCGCTGGGCGTGATCATCGGCCTGTTCGCCGCGCAGCGCTTCGGCACCGGCGCCGTCGGCCGCTGGTTCGGGCCGATCACCGCGATCTGGTTCGTCGCGCTCTTCGTGCTGGGCGCGGTCGAGATCGCCCAGGAGCCGGCGATCCTGCGCGCCCTCAGCCCGACCTACGCCATCGGCTTCGCGCTGCATCACGAATGGATCGCCTTCGTCGCCCTGGGCGCGGTGACGCTCGCGGTCACCGGCGCGGAGGCGCTCTACGCCGACATGGGCCATTTCGGCCGCAAGCCGATCCGCATCGCCTGGCTCGGCCTCGTGCTGCCCTCGCTGCTGGTGAACTATTTCGGCCAGGGCGCGCTGCTGCTGCGCGACGTGGCGGCGCTGGAGAACCCGTTCTTCCGCCTGGCGCCGGACTGGGCGCTCTATCCCATGGTGGCGCTGGCCACGGCGGCCACCGTGATCGCCTCGCAGGCGACGATCTCCGGCGCCTTCTCGATGGCGCGCCAGGCCTCGCTGCTGGGCCTGCTGCCGCGGCTCGGCATCCAGCACACCTCGGCCGCCGAGTCGGGCCAGATCTACGTGCCGGCGATCAACTGGCTGCAGCTGTTCGGCGTCGTCGTGCTGGTCGCCGAGTTCAAGACCTCGAGCAACCTCGCCGCCGCCTACGGCATCGCCGTCACCGGCACCATGCTGGTGACCACGCTGCTGGCGCTGGTCCTGGCGCGCCGCGTGTGGAACTGGAGCTGGGCCGCCTCGTTCGCCGCCATCGGCCTGTTCCTGCTGGTCGACAGCGCGCTGGTCGGCAGCAACATGCTGAAGCTGGCGCATGGCGGCTGGGTGCCGCTGGCGCTGGCGACCGGCATCTTCGTCATCATGTGGACCTGGCTGCGCGGGCGCACCGTGGTGGGCACGATCGAGCGCGACAGCGCGCTGCCGGTCGAGCAGTTCATCCGCCGCATCGAGCCCGGCCGCCTGCACCGCCCGCAGGGCACCGCGGTCTACCTCACCGCGCTGCACGACGGCGTGCCCAACAGCCTGCTGCACAACCTCAAGCACAACGAATCGCTGCACGAGCACGTCGTGCTGCTGACCATCGAGGTGCCCGACATCCCCTACGTCGCCGAGCCCGAGCGCGCCGAGGTGACGCATCTCGGCAAGGGCCTGCACCGCATCGTGCTGCGCTACGGCTTCATGGAAAGCCCCGACGTGCCGCGCGACCTCGCGCCGCTCGCGACCAAGGGCGTGCCGCTGGAGGAGATGCGCACCTCCTACTTCGTCGGCCGCAACTCGCTGGTCGCGGCGCTGCGCTCGCCGATGCCGCGCTGGCAGGAGAAGCTGTTCCTCGGCCTGTCGCGCATCGCCTCGAGCGCCGGCGACTTCTTCCGCCTGCCGCCCAACCGCGTGGTCGAGCTCGGCAGCCGCATCGAAGTCTAGCGCCTGTTCCCCAGGAGACAGCCGCACCCCCCGTCCGATGTCATCGTCAGCCTCAGCGCACGTTGCGCGCGAGGAGAGCGATCATGGGCTTTCTCGACACCATGAAGATGTACATGAAGGTCGACGGCGTGAGCGGCGACGTCGTCAAGCCGCCGGCATATCTCGGCTGGATCGAGATCGACGGCCTGGACTGGCCGCACAGTGGCGCAGCGCCGCGCCCGCCCATCACCGGCAACAGCCAGAACCCGATGGCGACCGATGCCGACGGCATGTTCCTCGACTATCCGGACTTCCCCGACAAGCCGCGGAAAACCGGCGACGTCACGGTGCGCTCCGTGCGCGCGTTCACCGGCAAGTATTCGACCCAGGTCTTCCTGATGGTCCAGCAGGCAACCCGCACGAACGTCGCCATCTGGGTACCGATGCCGCACAGCAAGCTCCTGAAGGCGCAGCTCTCCGGGGTGATCGTCAGCGCCTACACCATGGGGGGTCGCGGCGACGGAAGCCCGTCGATCGAACGCATCACCTTCAACGCCGCATCCGGCAGGCTGCGCGCCGCTCCCTGACACGGAGCGGAAGGCCTCACGCCGCCCAGAGCGCCACCGGCTGCTCGAAGCCCTTCAGCGCGTACGGCCTGCTGGTGCTGCCCGCGAGCGCGGCGCCGGCGCGCCGGTACACGGACTCGGTGACCAGCACCTCGCCGGGCGCGGCGGCGGCCTGGGCGCGCGCGGCGGTGTTCACCACCGTGCCGATGGCGGTGAGGTCGCGATGCGAGCGGCCGTACTCGCCGAAGCTCAGCTCGCCGGAATCGATGCCGACGCCGACGCCCACGGCGCCGCCGCCCGGCCCCAGCAGCGCAGCGAACTCCTCGCGCCGCGCGGCGACGCGGGCCTGCAGCGCGCGGCCGGCCAGCACCGCCTGGGCCGCGTGGTCGGCCTGCTTGACCGGGAAGTTGAACACCGCCATCACCGCGTCGCCGATGGTCTTGTTGAGCAGGCCGTCGTGGTCCCAGATCGCCTCGGCGCAGTCGTCGTAGAAGATGTCGAGCACCGCGCCCATCTCCGCCGGCGACAGACGCTGCGACAGGCTGGTGTAGGCGCGCAGGTCGGCGAACAGGATGGTGGCGTCGACGGTGATCTTGGACGCCTTCATCAGCCGGCTGAACGCCATCTCGCAGATGGTGCAGAGATTGGGGTTCATGCGGCTGGGCCGCACGCCGACGACGCGGAACGGCAGCGACAGCGGCCCGCGCAACGCGATCGGCACGCGCATGGCCTGCCAGCATCCCTTGCAGATCAGGGCCTGCTTCGCCGCCATCCCCAGTCTCCTTCGCAGGGAGACAACCAATCGATCATAGCAGGAATCCGGCGCTCCGCTTGATGCGTGTCAACGCCGGAGCCGGCCCCGGCCGCTAGCTTGAACGTGCAGAGGCAGGTTCGAGGCGACGCATGGCCGGGATGGATCGGGGATCGCTGATAACGCGCAAGCGGCTCGTCGTTGTGGCTGTGCTGGCCGCCTTGGGCGTGCTGCTGGTGCTTCTCATTCCCGACGGCACCGCCACGCCGCGCCAGCTCGCGCAGCTGACGCAGAAGGATCCCGCCAGCCCGGATCAGCCGCCGGCCACCGCCAAGCCCGACACCCGCTCGCCGGCCCAGCGCGAAGCCGATGCCCGCAAGCAGCAGAAGGAGGCGATCGAGCGGATCAGGCAGCTGCTGAAGCAGCCGCTGACCGTGCCGCCGCCGCCGTCGATCGGCATGGACTGCCAGAAGGACGATGCGGCGCGCAAGCGGACCAGCGATGCGGTGCAGAAGTATGTCAACGAGGCCACCGAGCCCGAGGCCGGGCTGCTGCAGCAGCTGACGGCGGCACGCCACGACCTGGACCTGCTGGGCGCCGACACCGGCCAAAGCTACGAGATCGAATCGCAGTTGGCGGACCGCCTCATCGCCAAGGCCAGGGAGGTTCTCAAGACGACCAGGAACCAGCGCGACAAGGTGCCGGCCGTTCTCGGCTTCGTCCTGCGCGCGGGGAAGGTCTCGGCGCTGCTCAACGACAAGGGCCGCGAGCAGCAGCTGCTGTCGGCCATCGCCGCCTGGCTCTCCGAGCTGGTGCCGGCGATCGTCAAGGACATCAAGACCAAGCACGACTACACGCTGGTCGGCGTCCTGGTCGAAATCACGCGCGACGCCAACTTTGCCGGCCTCGAGACCGGCAAGGTCGACGTCGACTACGTCTTCCAGCAGATCGAAGAGGCGATGACCTTCGACCTGACCTTGACCTTCGACCTCAAGAGCGTGGGCGCCAACGGCAGCACCGAGGAATGGACGCTCAAGAGCGTGATCCCGGTGAAGTTCACGCTGGGCGTCAGCCGCAAGACCGTGACCGCCATGCTCGCCGGGTCGGGCACCGGCGCCTACGAGCGCTACGCCGACCTCGACCCGCAGGGGAAGCTGCGCATGTCGGCGACGAGCTTTCCGATCCAGGCGAAGATCGAGCCGTTCGACGCCTGCGAGGGCAAGGGCCAGCTGGTCCTCGACGTCTTCTTCGCCGAGACCGAGACCTACATCTTCAAGTCGGGGCCGAACGCGGACCTGCCGATCGTCCGCTCCGCCTGGACCGTCCTGTTCAGCGACCGCTTCAACGGCGGCGCCTACGGCTTCGACGTGCCGGTGAAGAACCTGGATGTGAACGCCATCGACACCACGATCCCCAAGGCCATGGGCGTGTTCGACGGCAAGCTCACGATCAAGCTGGAGCACAAACCGAAGTGACCACGGCTTAGTCCCCTCCCCTCGCGGCGAGGAGAGGGAGAAATCACAGGTGCTGGATCTTGTTCTCGGTGCCGATGATGTGGCGGCCGACCATCTCGAGGTGCGGCGGCATGGCCTGCAGATGCTGGCTGGCGCTCATGGCGTCGCGGAAGCGGCGCTCGAAGGGCTGGGCGTCCGAGATCGCCGTGGTGCCGGCGGCGCGGTAGCTGGCGATCGACACGTCGGTGGCCGCGTTCATGCCCCAGGTGGTCGCCAGGCGCAGGCGCATGCGGTGGTCGAGCGTGAGATTGCCTGACGCGGCCGCGTCGTAGGCCTGCACCAGCGCCTCGTGCAGGAAGGCGCGCGCCGCCGACAGCTTGGCCTCGAGCGTGGCGATCTCGCGCTGGATGGCGTCGTTGCGCGCCATCGGGTTGATCGAGGCGCGGCTCTGCTTGCCGCGCGCCAGCCAGATGTACGTCTCCAGCATGCGCCGCCCGACACCCAGCGTGACGGCGCAGAAGCCGGTCGCGTAGAGCAGGGTCGACATGATGGTGTAGAGCGGCCCGGTCTCCTGCCGTTCCTCCAGCGCCTCGCGCGCCGGCGCCCAGCCGTCGGGAATGAAGAGGTCGGTGACGCTGTAGGTGTCCGAGCCGGTGCCACGCAGGCCCAGCACGTACCAGTCGTCGGTGATCTTGGCGTCCGAGCGCTTGAAGATGAAGCTGCGGTCGTCCGGCCGGCCGTAGCGCATGTGCGGCGTGCCGTCGGGGTTCTGCACCGCGCTGTGCGCGCCGAGGTGGTTGGTGTGGCGCCCGCCGCTGGCGAAGCTCCAGGTGCCGGTGAGGCGATAGCCGCCCTCGACGCGGATCGCCTTGCTCTGGTTGTGCCGCGCGCCCCAGGCCAGCCCTTCGCGCGCGCTGCCGAAGGCGGCCAGCGCCGCCTCGCGCGACATCGCCGCCGCCGAGGTCGCCGACGAGACGTTCGACTGGTTGACGAACCAGCCGACGCTGGCATCGGCCCAGGCCAGCTGCTCGCAGGCCTTGCAGTAGTCGAGCAGGTGGATCTCCTGCCCGCCCAGGCTCTTCGGCAGCAGCAGGCGCAGCATGTCCTTCTCGAACAGCGCTCCGACCACTTCAGGGGTGAGCTCGCGCCGCCGGTCCATCTCGGCCCCGTGCGCGTCGAGCAACGGCTGCAATTCGCGCGCACGCGCCTCGGCGGTCTTCATGGCTCCTCCCCTGTTCCCGCCGTCCATACTGTAGGATGGCGCGGACGGATCATAGCGGGAGGAGCGCTGCAAGCATGCCCATCGCGACAAAGTACCTCTTCATCGTCAGCATGGATGTGGCGCCGGAGAAGGAGGCGCTGTTCAACGAGATCTACGAGGAGCACGTCGCCTTCATCAAGCAGGTGCCCGGCGTGCGCGGTGTGACGCGGCTGAAGACCGAGCCCGCCTCGTTCGTGATCGGCGGCGAGATCAAGCCGCTCGAGGGCACCGGCCTGGCGCGCTACACGGCGCTCTACGAGATCGACAGCCCCGACATCCTGGTCAGCGCGGCCTGGAGCGAGGCCTCGGAGAAAGGCCGCTGGGCCGCCGAGATCCGCCCGCACACCTTCAACCGCAGCCACGTGGTGCGCAAGACGGTGTGATCCTCACTGGTCAGATGAACATGTCGCGCTGATTGTAGTTCTGCAGCAGCGTCCGGCGCGTCGTCTCGTTGAAGCGGCTCTCGTCCTCGCGGCCGGCGAGCGGCTTGTAGACGTACGGCGTCTCGTGCGGGAAGCGTTGCCGGCGGGCGTCGATGCCCAGCAGCAGGATACGGCAGCGTTCGTCGATGCGCGCCTGGTCGTAGGTCTCCATCATGCCGTGCAGGCGGCGCGCCGTGACGTTGAGCACGCGCTTGCGCGGGAAGAAGCCGGCGTTGAGCGTGATGCGCCGGTCGGGCGAGGAGTTGGCGAACGAGCCGTGCAGCAGCTGGCGGTTGGTGACGATGGTGTCGCCCGCCTCGCACAGCATCGGCACGGCGCCTTCGATGCGCTCGGAGCCGGCTTCGGCCACCTTGCGGCGGATGTCGGCCTTGCCCAGCTTGTGGCTGCCCGGCAGCACCCACACGCCGTTGCCCGCGGTGCTGGGATAGAGCTGGGTCATGAAGTTGAAGCCATGCGCGCCCTGGTCCCAGTCGGGCGCGTTCCAGTGCGTCGTGCCATCCTGGTGCCAGGCGACCGACGGCCCCAGCCCTGGCTCCTTGACGAAGGTTACCTCGTTGTAGGGCACGAAATCGTCGCCGAGGATCGATGCGGCGACGCCGAGCAGGCCGGGATGGCCGTAGAGCCTGAGGCACTCGTCCATCAGGTGCAGATTGCCGTCGAGCTATTCCACGACCCACTCCGGATCGTCCTTGCCCGGCTCGGGCTGCGCCATCTGCACCGGATGGCGGCCGTTGTTCTTGTCGGTGCCGCCGACCGGATCGGAGAGCGGCCGCGCGATCTTGTACGGCGGCTTGATGATGC
>CAYNOF010000342.1:0-1270 GCA_964398335.1 uncultured Rhizobiaceae bacterium | reverse complement strand
CGAACCTCGAGCCCGCCGCGATAGCCGGCGATGTGGCGGCGCAGATAGGCATCGAGGGCGGCGGCGTCGAAGCGATGCCGCTCCATCACCGGGATCATGCTGGAATAGCTGGACATTGACGCGACCGTATGACCGTTCATTTACCGGTGCAAACGAACCGCGCGCGGCCCACCCATGCGCGTTCGCCGGATCGCGCTACGAAAGATCGGCGCGCAGGGACGCGGCCATCTTCTCGCCGATCATCACCGTGGTCAGATGCGTGTTGGCGCGGCAGTCGGCGGGCATCACCGAGGCGTCGACGACGCGCACATTCTCCAGGCCCTGGACGCGGCACGCGGTGTCGACCACGGCGGCGGGATCGCCGGCGCGGCCCATGCGGCAGGTGCCGGCGGCATGCTGCGCGTCGGTGGTCTCGGTCACCAGCAGCGCGTCGAGCTCGGCGCCCTTGAGCTTCGCGGCATCTTCAAGCGTCGTTTGCGTCATGCCGAAGGCGATGGTCTCGGCAACAGACGTGAACGCCGGCTGGCGCAGCATCGCCACCTGGCGCTGAAAGCCGTCGCGCATGCGCACGAGATCGCGTTCGTCGCTCAGCATGTTCTCCTCGACGAAGGGATCGACATGCGGATCGGCCGAACGCAGCTGCACCTCGCCGCGCGAGAAGGCCTCGAAGATCGAGCACGACAGGCTGCCGGGCGTCGCCTGGCCGTGGTCGCCGAAGCCGCGATGGTTCATCGCCAGGAAGATCATGTCGCGATGCCCGCCGCCGCCCAGGCCCGAGCTCCAGGTGACGCAGACATTGGTGTGCCGGAAATCGATGTCGGTCGGCCGATGCTCGGGCTTCAGCCGCACCTCGGCGCGCACCACGGGATGGTCCATGAAGTGGCGGCCCACGGCGGGCAGGGCATGGCGCACGGCGATGCCGTGCCTGGCGAGCGACGCCGGATCGCCGATGCCCGAGCGCATCAGGACGGTGGGCGAATGCACCGCGCCGGCGCTGATCACGATTTCGCGGCCGTGATAGGTGACGCGCTCGCTGCCGCGCAGCACCTCGACGCCGACGGCGCGGCGGCCGTCGAAGACGATGCGGTCGATCAGCGCCTCGCCGACGATGGCGAGGTTGTTGCGGCCGCGCGCCGGCTCGAGATAGCCGTCATTGGTCGAGACGCGGCGCCGCCCGGCGCTGCAGGTGATGGGGTAATGCGCCACGCCATCGCCCATCGGCGCGTTGAGATCGTCGTGCCAGGGATAGCCCAGCGCCAGAGCGGCATCG
>CAYNOF010000341.1:0-2021 GCA_964398335.1 uncultured Rhizobiaceae bacterium | reverse complement strand
TCGAAGCGCGCCTCGTCGGCGCGCAGGAGCTGGCTGATCAGGACGAGCTTGTACTGGTCGGGCTGCTTCAGGGCGACCTGCAGGTAGAGGCTGTTCTCGACCTCGTCGCGGTTGGCGTTGGTGATCGTGCCGTTGAGGTAGTTGGCGACGAAGGCGGCCGGATTGGCGAGCGGCTCGGTCTTGTAGTTGATGTAGGTGATCTTGAGGTTGCGCTCGACGGCGGCCTTGGCCTCGGCGGTCAGCGCCGCGGAATAGCTGCCGCTCGCCGCCAGGCTGAAGCCCCTGATGTTGGTGGCCTCGCGCCGCGCGCCGGCTTCCTGCCGCGCCAGCGCCGCGGGCTCGACCGGAATGGTCACCAGCTTGGTGAGCGTGTTGTTCTGCCGGTTCCAGACATAGAGCTCGCCCAGCGTGCGCGCGCCGCTGTTGATGTAGCCGGTCGAGGTCCACGCGTTGCTCAGGTCGACCGTGTAGACCGGATCGCAGGCGGTCGCGCCGAGCGCAAGGCATGCCATCGCCAGGGTCTGGGCCTTCATGATCTCCATGCCCGTCGGGAGGTCGATCGACGCTAACCCGGGCCTCGCGCGCGAAGAAAGTGACCATTGCGCGGCGCGCGATGATCATTGATCACGCGCGATCGGCAGGCGCTTCACATGCGCGTCGATGGCGCGCACCGTCGCGCGCGGCAGCGGCAGATGGGATTTCTGCGCCCGCCAGTGCTGGTGGAACAGCGCCACCGTCTCGCGCGCCGCCTCCAGCACCAGCAATTCGGGCAGGCGCGCCTTTGACGCCAGGTGCGCGAGCTCGTCACCGGTGAGCCCGTCGAAGCGCCGGGTGCGGCTGTACGTCAGCGCCGCCTGATCGTCGGGCAGGAAGGCGATGGTCGAGACCAGGTCGTAGGCCGGCGCGAGCTGCGCCTGCCGGCGGTCGGGATAGATCAGCGACCAGTTCTTGAGGTGCATGTCGGCGTTGCCGATCAGGGCGGTGAAGACCAGCCGGCGGATGAACTCGGCGGTATCGGCCTGCGTGCCCTCGCTGGCGATCACCGAGGCGATGCCGCGATGGCTCGCCTTCGCGTACTTGTCGTCGGGATAGACACCGAAGACCTGGGCGAAATCCTCGATATGAACCGGCTTGCCGTCGGCCAGGCGATCGAAGCGCCGCACGACGAAGGCGCGCTTGGCCTCCAGCCGACCGATGTCGCGCGGCAGACGGGCGATGTCCTTGATGTCGACCAGCCGCACGTCGGGCACGTCGATGCCGACCAGGCGCGCCAAGGTCATCATCGAGAACTCGTTCTCCGGCACGCCGGCGAAGCGTGCCGAGGGCAGCTTGACGATCTGCGAGCCGCCGACGCCCTTGACCGGAATCGTCAGCCCGCCGCTGGCATCCATCACCGCCGAGAATTTCAGCTGCACGCCGGCGAGCGAAAAGCGCAGCGCGTGGCGTTGGCGTGCCGCGCGATCCTCCTCGTCCTCACCGGTGGTATCGGGCGGCCAGGCCTCGCCATCGGCCGGCCGGATGGTGACGGCGCCGGGCAGGTCCGTGCCCAGCACCCACAGCAGGAAGAACTCGCGCGCCGATTTCACCCCGGCCAGCCCGGCGAGATAGGCCCGCATCGGGCCTTCGGGCAGCAGGTTGGAGAAGAACGGCGGCAGCCGCGTCTGTGTCGGCTTCACGTCGCCGATCAACCCGCCGAAGCGGTCCTTGAAGGCGAGGCTGAGCACCGCGCGATCGGCGTCCCCGAGGTAGGCATCGTTGAAGGCGAAGAGGATGCGATCGCCGCCGACGCGCGTGAGCGTGCCCACCGGCGTGCCATGCAACAGCACGTCGAGCACGCTGACGTCAGGCATCGTCGTCTTCGTCGAGGCTGTAGGCCGGCCGTGCCGGTTCGCCGAGCGCGCGTGGCGTGGCGGCGCTGCGCACGATCGCTTGCACCGCGGGCAGGCTCTTGCGCGGCACCAGCGCCATCTCCAGGCCGAGCACGCGCGCGATCGCCACCAGGCTCGAGAGCCTGAGGTCGA
>CAYNOF010000340.1:0-4387 GCA_964398335.1 uncultured Rhizobiaceae bacterium | reverse complement strand
CGACGGTGCATGACTGCGCCGCCGAGACCGACAACCATCTCGACGAGGTGAAGGCGATCGCCGGCCCGTTGGGTGCAGGCTTCACCGGCCAGGGCTTCACGCCGACCTGGCGGCGTGAGGATTTCGACTGGATGCCCAAGGGCCGCTACAAGATCATGCGGTCCTACATGCCCAAGAAGGGCACGATGGGCCTCGACATGATGCTGCGCACCTGCACGGTGCAGACCAATGTCGACTACGGCTCCGAAGCCGACATGGTGAAGAAGTTCCGCGTCTCGCTGGCGCTGCAGCCGCTGGCCACCGCGCTCTACGCCAACTCGCCCTTCGTCGAATCGCACGATACCGGCTTCCAGAGCCGGCGCAGCCATGTCTGGACCGACACCGATCCCGACCGCTGCGGCATGCTGCCCTTCGTCTTCGAGGACGGCTTCGGCTTCGAGCGCTACACCGACTACATCCTCGGCGTGCCGATGTACTTCGTCTATCGCGACGGCACCTATATCGACGTTTCAGGCAAGTCGTTCCGCGACTTCATGGCCGGCCGCCTGCACAACGACGTCGGCGACATCGCGCGCGTCACCGACTGGTCGGACCATGTCACCACTGCCTTCCCCGAGGTGCGGCTGAAGCGCTACCTCGAGATGCGGGGATGCGACTCAGGTCCGCGCGACATGATCGTGGCGCTGCCGGCTTTGTGGATGGGCCTGCTCTACGACGCCCCGTCGCTCGACGCCGCCTGGGACCTGGTGAAGGACTGGAGCGTGGCCGAGCAGCAGGCGCTGCGCGATCAGTCGCCGCGCGAGGGCCTGAAGACGATGATGAAGGGCCACAGCCTGCTGACCTATGCGCGCGAGGTGCTGAAGATCGCCGAGGCCGGCCTGAAGGCGCGCGCCAGGCTCGACGCGCAGGGCCGCGACGAGACGATGTACCTCGATCCGCTGCAGCGCATTGCCGACAGCGGCATCACGCTCGCCGACGAGAAGCGCACGCGTCTCGCCGAGTCGCTGAAGGGCGACTACGGCGCGCTGTACGAGGCCTATGCGTACTGATCAGGCGGCGCTATAGAACGGCTTGTTGCCGCACACCGTGACGCGGTGCCCGTAGCGACGGTGCGGGTAATAGTCGAACAGCGCGTGATGCTGGGCGCAGCGATTGTCCCAGAAGGCGACCGAGTTGGGCTGCCACTTGAAGCGGCACTGCAGCTCCGGCGTCTCGACGTGGCGCCACAGCATCTCGAGGATCGCGTCGCTCTCCGGCTTCTTGAGCTGCGGGATGCGCGTGGTGAAGCCGCGGTTGACGTAGAGTGCCGTCCTGCCGGTCACCGGATGGGTGCGCAGGATCGGGTGCTCCGAGCGCGGGAAGTTCTGCGCGCCGTCCTTCTTGTGCACCTGGTGGCTGTGCGCCTTGAGGCTGTCGTGGATCGCCGTCATGCCGACCAGCATCTTCTTGATCGGCTCCGACAGCGTCTCGTAGGCGCGGTACATGTTGGCGAACATGGTGTCGCCGCCGCCGTCGGGCGGCACCTCGGTGAGATAGAGGATCGAGCCCATCGGCGGCTCCTCGTCGCACGAGACGTCGGTGTGCCACTCCTCGCCGGCGACGTGCTTGCTCTTCTCGTCGGCCTTGATCACCAGGATCTCGGGGTGGCCCTCGATCAGCTGCGGCGCGTTGGGATGGATGTGCAGGCGGCCGAAGCGCTGGCCGAACGCCTTGTGCTGCTCGACGCTGAGCGTCTGGTCGCGGAAGAAGATCACCAGGTTGTCCATCAGCGCGTCGTGGATCTCCTGGAACTGCTGGTTGCCGAGCTCGCCGCCGAGATCGACACCATGGATTTCCGCGCCGATCACCGGCGAGAGCTTGCGCACCTCGATCGTCTGGTAGCCCATCACCGTTTCCTCCGATTTCGCGATGGCAGATTGCGCCCATCGCCGCGGAAACGGCAGCAGCGAGTGGCGGATTTCCGTATTACGGAATATCGTTCGAGTCATGCCGCTTGCCTCGCCGCGATCCATCGAACCGGTGCGCCGCACCTTTGCCGTCCTGGAGGCGCTCAACCGGCGTCGCAGCGGCACGCTGGGCGCGCTCGTGGAGGCCACGGGCCTGCCCAAGCCGACCATCGCGCGCCTGCTCGAGACGCTGATCGCGCTGGGCTATGTCAGCCACGTCTCGCGCGCGCAGGGCTACCGCGTCACCGATCGCGTCGTGCTGCTGTCGGCCGGCGCGCGCTTCGTGCATCACGTGGTCGATGTCGCCACGCCTGACATGCGCCGCTTCACGCGCTCAAGCGGCTGGCCGCTCTATCTCGGCACGGTCAGCGGCTCGACCGTGGCGATCCGCTACACGACCTCGCCCGAAAGCCCGCTGTCGTTCGAGCCGACGGGCTATGCCGACCGTTTCCCGGTGCTCGAAAGCGCCATCGGCCGCGCCTGGCTGGCCTTCTGCCCCGAGGACGAGCGCCGCGCCATCCTGCGCGAGATCGCCGCCAGAGGCGGGGCCGGGAGCGAGGCCGTGCGTCAGGCGGCGACGCTGCGCGCGACCCTGGCGGAGATCCGCGCCCAGGGTTTCGCCACGACGCGTTCGACGCGCCAGGATCGGCTCAACGGCCTGGCGGTGCCGATCCTCGCCGGGGATCACGTGCTGGGCTGCCTGTCGATGCGCTTCCCCAAGAGCGCGATGAGCGAGGCCGAGGCGGCCGCGCGCTACCTTGCGCCGCTGGCCGCCATCGCCCGGCGCGTCGCCGAAGCCGTGTCGGCGCCGGATGAGCGACCCTCGCTCGCACGGCGCCGGAGCTTGGGCTAGAGTTGCGCCGACCAGGATGTTGACGGGCGCAGGATGGGTGTCGAGCAGGAAGTCGGATTGACGCCGCAGGAGTTGTCGTTTGCCGCGCCCGTGGCCGCCGCGGCGTCACCGGCGCCGGCGCCGGCCAGGCCCGTCGGGACGGCCGGCACGCTGCCCTACCGCTCGAAGCGCTGCCGGCACGGCACGTTCCTCTACAACGCGCGCGACCGCTTCATCGGCCGCAGTCTGGAGCTCTACGGCGAATACGCCGAGCTCGAGCTGCAGCTGCTGCTGCGGTTGATCAAGCCGGGCGACATCGTGGTCGATGCCGGCGCCAATATCGGCGCGCTTTCGGTGCCGATGGCGCAGCGCGTCGGCCCCGACGGCTGGGTGCTGGCGGCCGAGCCTCAGCGGCTGGTGCACCAGGCGTTGTGTGCCAACATTGCCGTCAACGGCCTCGCCAACGTGGTGGCGCATTGGTGCGGGCTGGGCGCGGCGTCGGGCGTGGCCGTGGTGCCGCCGCTCGACCACAGCCAGGAGAACAATTACGGCGGCATCGGATTGCACGCCAGTGGCGCAGGCGAGCGCGTGCCTGTGGTCACCATCGATTCGCTCGAGCTGCCAGGCTGCGCGCTGATCAAGGTCGATGTCGAGGGCATGGAGCTCGACGTGCTCAATGGCGCGGCCGAGACCATAAGACGCCACCAGCCGCGCCTGTTCGTCGAGAACAACGGCACCGACCGTTCGCCGCCGCTGATCGGCTGGCTGCTGGAGCAGGGCTACCGGCTGTACTGGCACGTCACGCCGCTGTTCAATCCGCGCAACTTCGCCAATGCCGGCAACGATGTGTTCCCCAACCTGCACGCGACCAACATGCTCTGCCTGCCGCCGCGCGACGCGGCGGAGATCCGCGGCATGCGTGCGGTGAGCGGGCCGGAGGACACCGCGCTGGAATCCCAACGGCGTCGCCGCGAGGCGGCGGCCAGACAGTCGTAGGCAGGTGATGCGTCGTCCCGCGTTCTTCCTCGCAGTGCTGCTGGCGGCGTCCGGCGCGCAGGCGCAGCTCGATCCCGTGCCGGCGCCCGAGCGCTGGCGCAACTACGACGGCGGCACGGACAATTTCACCATCCGCGTGCCGGGCATCGTGCAGAAGCGGCCGTGGAGCGACAGCGGATTCCCGGCGACGCACTACCTCACCGGCAGCGTCGAGGAGTCGTTCAGCGTCACCGTGGTGTTCTATCCGCCCTCGGTGCGCGGCACCGCGGGAGCGCCGCTGATCGCGCAGCGCTTTGCCACCTTGAGCTTGGCGAAGGTCAGCGCCGACAAACCGACGCGCAACGAGGCCGACAAATGCGGCGGCGACGCGCCGGGCTACGTCATCGAGGCGCCGCTGCCCGACGAGCTCAACTACTTCGCGCGCATCTGTGTCGTGGCCGATACCGTCTACAAGATCGAGGCGGTGGTGAACCGGGAAAAGCTGCCGGCGGCCCTGCCGCACGTGCGCGCCTTTCTCGACTCCTTCACCACCCGCGCGCGGCTCGCACCGGTGGTGCCCGACCCGGCGCCGGCCGCCGCACCCGCCGAGCCCCCCAAGCCTGCCGAGCCGCCC
>CAYNOF010000339.1:0-11771 GCA_964398335.1 uncultured Rhizobiaceae bacterium | reverse complement strand
GACGGGGTGCGCCACGAGGCGGCCTCGGTGATCGTAACCCGCGCCCGCAGCTATGGCGGGCCCTACCCGATCGCGCCCGAAGCCG
Organism: uncultured Rhizobiaceae bacterium; assembly: GCA_964398335.1. GTDB lineage: Bacteria > Pseudomonadota > Alphaproteobacteria > Reyranellales > Reyranellaceae > JAFAZJ01. Next base: position 11,686 of record CAYNOF010000339.1, on the reverse strand, counting down.
ATCTGCGCGCGCCGGGGCTGAGCGCCTGCCTGTTCGAGCGCGGCGGCCGCTACAACGTGCTGCGCTACGGCGCGGCGCTGGTGCGCGGCCGCCTGCCGCGCACATCGGGCTTTCGGGTCGTGCCGGCGACGTCGGTCGGCATCGTGTCGCTGGTCAACGGCAATGGCCACCGTGAGCCGGTGCAGCTCGACGGCGACGACGCCGCCGACCTGCCGGTCACGGTCGACGTTGCGCCGCGGCAGCTGCGGCTGCTGATGCCCGGCTAAGGCGCCGCCGCGCGCAGGCGCGCCAGCGTCTCCGGCGAGGGATGGCCGTCGGCCACCCGCCCGACGCGGATCTGGAAGGCGCGCAGCGAGGCGCGGGTCTTGGGTCCGATCAGCCCGTCGGGCTCCTCGCTATAGAGCGCCAGCTTGATCAGCCGTTGCTGCATGTCGATCGCGGTGTCGCGCGAGATCGGCTGGTCGTCGGGCGGCGAGTCGCGTGTCAGGCCGGGCCCGCCGACGATCTGCCGCGCCAGCACGCCGACCGAGAGCGCGTAGAGCACCGAGCGGTTCCACACCATGATTACCTTGAAGTTCGGCAGCATCAGGAACGCCGGTCCGCGATGGCCGGCCGGAATGGCGATCGCGGCGCGGTCGGCGAAATCCGGCAGCGGCCGGCCATCGGCCTGGGTCACGCCCAGGCCGCGCCAGTCGCGCGCCGTGCGCTCCTCGTTGAGATCGACACGGTCGTAGGGGAAGCCCTGCGGCAGGCTGACCTCGATGTGCGAGTCCTGGCCGCGTTGCCAGCCGCTCTTGCTCAGGAAATTGGCCGACGACGCAAACACGTCGGGCAGGCTGCGCCACAGGTCGATGCGCCCGTCGCCGTCGCGATCGACGCCGTAGCGCACGAAGGTCGAGGGCATGAACTGGGTGTTGCCCATCGCGCCGGCCCACGAGCCCCTCATTTGCGCTGCCTGCATGTGCTGCGAGGCGAGGATGCGCAGCGCCTGCACCGTCTCGCCGGCGAAGAACTGCGCGCGACGCGTGCGGCAGGCGAGCGTGGCCACCGAACGCACCACGGAGAAATCGCCGACGAAGGTGCCGTAGCCGCTCTCCAGGCCCCAGAAGGCCACGAGGTAGTGCGGCTGCACGCCGTAGTCACGTTCGACCGCCTGCAGCAGTGTGCGGTGCTGCGCCAGCATCTGCCGGCCCTTGGCGATGCGCTCGGGCGAGATCGCGTTGGCGAGATAACGCGCCAGGGTCAGGGTGAATTCGGGCTGTCGACTGTCGAGGTCGAGCACGCGCTGGTCGGGCGTCAGGCCGCTCAGCGCCTGGTCGGCGACCGAATCGGGCACGCCCTCGCTCAGCGCCATGGCCTTTATGTTGCCAAGGCAGGCCTGGAAATCGGCGCCCTGGATCTGCTGGACCACCGCCGCCGGCGAGTTGGTCGGCGACGGCGCGGCCTGTTGATTCTGCGCATGCGCGGCGCAGCCGGCGAGACCCGCGGCCAGCAGCAAGGTCAGGATCGGGTCGGGCGTACGCGTGGTGTTCATGGTGGCGCGCACTGTAGTGGGGAAAGCGCGCCGGGGGAATCCTCAGCGCAGCGAGCGTGCGGTCTCACGGATGATTTCCCACGCCTGCTCGACATGGTGGCGTCTGGTGTCGGTCTGGCCGACCGAGAAGCGGATGGTGGCGCGCCCGCCGGTCTTGCCCGGCGTGAGATACATCCGCCCGTCGTCATTGAGCGCCGCCAGCAGCCGCGCGTTCAGGGCATCGAGTTCGGCGGGATCCTCGATATCCTCGGGGCGATAGCGGAACACCACCAGCGCCAGCCTGGCCGGCGCCATCACCTCGAAATCCTCGCTGGCCTCGATCCACGCGGCGAATTCCTGCGCCGCGGCGATGTGCTGGCGGATCGCCGCCTGCAATCCTTCGACACCATAGGCGCGGATCACGAACCACAGCTTCAGCGCGCGGAAGCGGCGGCCCAGGGGCACGCCCCAGTCGCGATAGTCGATCACGCGGCCCTGCTCCGCCGTGTCGAAATAGACGCGCTGGATGGCGAAGGTGTCGAGCAGCGCCTGCGGATCGCGTACGAAATAGGCGGTGCAGTCGAAATTGGTGAACAGCCATTTGTGCGGATTAAAGACGAAGCTGTCGGCGCGCTCGCAGCCCTTCATCAGGTGCCGCGTCTCCGGCAGCACGAAGGCGCTGCCCGCCCAGGCCGCATCGACATGCAGCCACAGGCCTTCGCGCTCGCAGACATCGGCCAGCGCATCGACGCGGTCGAAGCCGCCATTGGCCGTGCCGCCAACCGTCGCGGTCACCAGCAGCGGTGTCCGGCCGGCGGCGCGGTCGGCGGCGATCGCCTGCTGCAGCAGATCGATGCGGATGCCGAAATCCTCGTCGATCGGGATGCTGCGCAGATTCTCGGAGCCCAGCCCGGCGATGCGCACATCCTTCTCGATCGAGGAATGCGTCTCGGCCGAGCAGTACGTCGTGAAGGCACCGGCGCCGTTCAGTCCGGCGCGATTGCCCTGGCCCTGCAGCGCGCGCTCTCGCGCGGTGAGGATGGCGCAGAGCGTGGCCGTCGAGGCGGTGTCCTGGATCACGCCGGTGAAGCTTGTCGGCAACCCGATCATGTCGCGCAGCCATTGCATCACACGCGTTTCCAGCTCGGTGGCCGCGGGTGAGGTCTGCCACAGCATGCCGTTGACACCCAGGGTCGACATCAGCATCTCGGCCAGCACCGAGGGCCGGCTGGAATTGGCGGGGAAGTAGGCGAAGAAATTGGGGTGCTGCCAATGCGTGATGCCGGGCATCACGATGCGGCGGAAGTCATCGAAGATTGCCTCGAACGCTTCGCCCTGTCGCGGCGCGGCGGTCGGCAGCTGGGCCGTGATCTCGCCGGGCGCCACGCGCGACTTCACCGGCAGGCTCTCGACCGAGCCCATGTAGTCGGCCATCCAGTCGACCAGCCGGTGCGCGTGGCGGCGGAATTCTTCGGCGTCCATGGGACGAAGCTCCATTCACGAGGGCGGGATCATCATGCATGATCGGCGCCGGGAGGACAGCCAATGGGTGCCCTGACACCGGACCAGATCGCCGCCTACCGCGAGCGCGGCTACATCGTGCTGCCGCATGTCCTGTCGAGCGAACAGCTCAGCCGGCTGCGACAGGTGCTGGCCTCGATCCTCGAGCGCGCACGCGGCGTAAGCGCCAACGACGGGATTTTCGATCTCGAAGACAGCCACAGGCCCGACCGGCCGCGTGTGCGCCGCGTGAAGACGCCGCACAAGGTCGATCCCTTCTTCCTGGAGCTGGTACGCTCGCCGGCGATCCTCGATCCGGTGAAGTCCCTGCTCGGCTCCTCGATCCGCTTCCAGAACAGCAAGCTCAACCTGAAGAGCGCCGGCTTTGGCGCCGCAGTCGAGTGGCACCAGGATTGGGCGTACTACCCCTACAGCAACGACGACGTGCTGGCGGTCGGCGTGATGCTCGACGACATGACCTTGGACAACGGGCCGATGCTGCTGCTGCCGGGTTCACATCGCGGACCGGTCTACGATCATCACGTCAATGGTCGCTTCGTGGGCGGCTTCGATCCCCTGAAGGCAGGGCTCGACGTCTCACCGGCCGAGCCGGTGATCGCGCCGGCCGGTTCGATCAGCCTGCACCATGTGCGGCTGGTGCACGGCTCCGACCTCAACCGCTCCGGCGCCGATCGCCGCTTCCTGCTCTACGAGCTGGCGGCGGGCGATGCCTGGCCGCTGGCCGGCGGCTACGCGCACTACAGCGACTGGGAGGAGTTCAACAGCCGGCTGATCTGCGGCACGCCGACCAACACGCCGCGGCTCGCCGACGTGCCGGTGCGCATGCCGCTGCCGGCGGCGCTCGACCCGAGCTCGCTGTACCAGGCGCAGAAGGGGTTGGAGCGGCGCAGCTTCCAGAGCTACGTCGACTCCGCCGAGGCTAGTAGTCGTCCGAACTAGAGCCGCCGCTGTCTCCGCTGTCCCAGCCGCCGGAATCGCTGCCGCTATCGGAGTTGTCCCAGCCGCCCGAATCGTCGGACGAGCCCGAGTCGTACGCCGCGTCGCGCTCCTGGCTGTAGTCGCCCTGCTGGTTGCCGTAGTCGCGTTCGGGCGTGAGGTCATTGGCGATCTGATCGCCCGAGCCCGCCTGCGGATTGCCCCAGGGCGAGTTCATGCCCTGCCCGCCGCCCATGAAGCTCTGGCTGCCGGGGGCCATGCCGTGGCTGCCGCTGAACATCGAGGACAGGCCGTGATAGAGCAGCGCGCCGCCAGCGACGCCTGCTGCGACACCAGCCGCGGTGCGCAGGAAGCTGCCGCCGCTACCGGGCGCCGGTGCCTGCAGCGGCGCCTGGGCATAGCCCGGCGGCTGCTGCGGCTGCGGCACGTAGCCGCCGGTCTGCGGCACCGAGCCGGCGCGCGGCGCCATCGGCTGTGAGGGAGGCTGCGGCGCCGGGCGATTGCCGCCACCCAGCAGGCCGCCCAGGAAGCTGGTCGGCCTGGCCGCCGCTTCCTTGGCCTGCGCCACCTCGCGCTCGAGCTCCTGGATGCGCGCCTGGGCGCCTTCCAGCGACATGTTCTGCACCAGCGCGGTCTGCACCAGCAGGTAGGGCGCGTCGGGCTGGGCCTGCACGGCGGCCTTGATCAGCGCCTCGGCCTCCGGGTCCTTGGGCTGCCCGCCGGCCTGTTTCAGGCGGTCGAGCAGCTGGGTGATCATGTCCTTTTCCTGCGGCGTCATGGAGAACCTCTCGGCGTGGAAGTCGGTCCGCAACTACGCTGCTAGGTGGGGATTGGGCCGCGGATTGCCAGCCGATTCGTCACTCGCCGGCGATGGTCATGCCGTCGATCCGAAGCGTCGGCGCGTTGGTGCTGGACTTGAACTGCAGGTCGCTGGCCGGGGTGATGTGACGGAACATGTCCTTGAGGTTGCCGGCCACCGTGACGCCGCTCACCGGCCAGGCGAGCTCGCCCTTCTCGATCCAGAATCCCGATGCGCCGCGGCTGTAATCGCCGGTGACGCCGTTCACGCCGAAGCCGATCAGGTCGTTGATGTAGAGGCCGCGCCTGATGCCGCCGATCAGCGACTTCACCGACTCCTTGCCCTTCTCGAGATAGAGATTGCTCGTCGTCGGCCCGCCGCCCCAGGCGCCATGCCCGGTGGGTTCCAGGCCGAGCTGGCGCGCCGAGTTCAGGTCGAGCAGCCAGGTGGTGAGCTTGCCGTCCTCGATCAGGTTCATGCGCTTCGTCGGCAGGCCTTCGCCGTCGAACGGACGCGAGCCGGATTTGCGCTTGCGATGCGGATCGTCGACCACGCGCAGGCCCTTGCTGAAGACCTGCTTGCCCAGCTTGTCGAGCAGGAACGAGGTCTTGCGCGCGATGCTGCGGCCGTTGATGGCGCTGGCGAGGTGACCCAGCATGCCGCCGGAAATCCGCCGGTCGTAGATCACGGGGTAGCGTCCGCTCTTGATCTTGCGCGGGTTGAGCCGCTTGACCGCGCCGCGTCCGGCGTTGCGGCCCAGCGTCTCGGGCTTGTCGAGATCGTCGGTGTAGACCGCCTGCGACCAGTCGTAGTCGCGCTCCATGCCGACACCCTCGCCGGCCAGCACCGAGACGTCGATGCCGTAGCTGCCGTAGCGATACTCGCCGGCGAAGCCGTTGCTGGCAGCCAGCGCCACGCGGCCGCCCGACCATCCGGCATTGGCGCCCTCGGAGTTGGTCACGCCCTTGACGGCGCGCGCGGCGTCCTCGGCGCGCTGGCACCAGTCCTGCAGCGTGGCGACGCTGGCCTCCTTGCCGTCGTCGAGATCAAGCTCCGGCCAGTCGCGCGCGATGCGGTCCTCCGGCGCCAGGCCGCAATAGGGATCCTCCGGCACGACGCGTGCCATCGCCGTGGCACGCTGGGCCAGCGCCTTCAGGCTCGCCGGGTCGAAATCGGTCGACGACACGATCGCCATGCGCTTGCCGATGAAGACGCGCAGCGACAAATCGCGGCTCTCGCTGCGCTCCAGCTTCTCGCGCACGCCCAGCCGGATGCCGACCGAAAGCTGCGCGGCTTCGGCGACATAGGCGTCGGCGGCGTCGGCGCCGGCGTCCCGGGCCCAGCGCAGCAGGTCGTTGAGCAGGTTGGTGTCGACCGCCGCACCGTTGCTGCGCGCGGCCGCCTTCTTGCGTGCCGGCGCCTTCTTCTTCGTCGCGACCTTGCGCTTCGCCTGGGCCATGAAGTCCTCATACGCTGGTGGGCGGCGATCCTAGGGTATGCGTTTGTCGGAGTCTCCTGGGACCGCCGGCATCCCGCCGGCTCATGGCGGTGTTGACGCCGCACCTTGATGGCGGCGGCCGCATCAACTGCGCACGCGCTGTACGGCCGCGCGCCAGCCGGTGTAGCGGCGATTGCGGCTGGCGAGGTCCTCGCCGGGCGCGAAGGCACGGTCCAGTGCCCAGCTTTCGCCGATGGAGTCCAGTGAGGGAAAGAGACCGGCCTTGAAGCCGGCCAGGAACGCCGCGCCCAGCGCCGTGGTTTCCGTGACCATGGGCCGCTCGACCGCCACGCCCACCGTGTCGGCCAGGCGCTGCATCAGCGCGTCGTTGACCACCATGCCGCCATCGACGCGGATCGAGCCGACTTCCGCGCCATCGGCCTTCATCGCCTCGATCAGGTCGCGGGTCTGATAGCAGACCGAGTCCAGCGCAGCGCGCGCGATCTCGGCCGGGCCGGTGTCGCGGGTGAGCCCGAGCAGCGCACCACGCGCATCGGCATCCCAATAAGGCGCGCCCAGCCCGACGAAGGCCGGCACCATGTAGACGCCCGAATCCGGCCGCGCGCCGGCAGCCAGCGATTCGACCTCGGAGGACTTGGCGATCAGCTTCAGCCCGTCGCGCAGCCACTGCACGGCGGCGCCGGCGATGAAGATGCTGCCTTCCAGCGCATAGGTTGCCTTGCCGTCGATGCGGTAGGCGATGGTTGTCAGCAGGCGGTTCTTCGAGCGCACCAAGGTGGCGCCGGTGTTGAGCAGCGCGAAGCAGCCGGTGCCGTAGGTGCTCTTGACCATGCCCGGCTTGAGGCAGGCCTGGCCCACCGTCGCGGCCTGCTGGTCACCGGCGATGCCGAGGATCGGCAGCGGCACGCCGAACAAATCAGGCGTCGTGCTGCCGAACTCGAAGGCGTTGTCGACGACTTCCGGCAGCATGGCGTACGGCACGCCGACGGCGCGCAGCAGATCGAGGTCCCAGCGCTGGTGGCGGATGTTGTAGACCATGGTGCGGCTGGCGTTGGTCGCATCGCTGCGATGCACCTTGCCGCCGCTCAGGCGCCACAGCAGGAAGCTCTCGATCGTGCCGACCGCGAGCTTGCCCGCCTCCGCCGCATCGCGCGCACCGGCCACGGTGTCGAGGATCCAGGCGATCTTGGTGGCGGAGAAATACGGATCGAGCAGCAGGCCGGTGCGTTCGTTGACTTCCGGTTCGAGCCCGGCCTCGCGGAAGCGCGCGCAGACATCGGATGTGCGCCGGTCCTGCCAGACGATGGCGTTGTGGATCGGCCTGCCCGTGGCACGCTCCCATACCACGACGGTTTCGCGCTGGTTGGTGATGCCGATGCCGGCCATGCCAGCGGCATCGAGCCTGGCCTTCGCCAGCGCATCGCGGCAGACCGAGACGGTGGCGCGCCAGATCTCCTCGGGATCGTGCTCGACCCAACCCGGCGCGGGATAGATCTGGTTCAGCTCCTCCTGCGCCGTCGCCACGGGTCGGGCGTGCTCGTCAAAGACGATGGCGCGGGTGCTGGTCGTGCCCTGGTCGATGGCGAGGATATGTCGCGCCGCCACGTCAGATCGCCGCCATGCCGCCGTCGATCACCAGCTCCGAGCCGGTCACGAAACGCGATTCGTCGGAGATCAGGTAGAGCGCGCCGTAGGCGATGTCCTCCGGCCGGCCGAGCTCGCCCAGCGGCACCCAGGCGGTGGCCCGCGCGCGGCCCTTCTCGGTGGTCATCATCTCGGCCGCCATCGGCGTGTCGATGACGCCGGGGTGGATCGAGTTGCAACGGATCTTGTAGCCCTTGCGCGCGCAGTCGATCGCCACGGTCTTGGTGAATTGCCGCACCGCGCCCTTCGACGCGCCGTAGGACGGCAGCTCGGGCGTACCGACCAGGGCCGCCAGCGACGACAGGTTGACGATCGAGCCGCCGCCGCTGCTGCGCATCGCCGGCACCGCGTGCTTGCAGCCGAGGAAGACGCCCTCGACGTTGATCGACAGCATGCGCCGCCACTCCTCGAGCGTCTCGTTCTCGAAGCGCGCGGGATAGCGGCCCATGATGCCGGCGTTGTTGACCAGCCCGTTCAGCCTGCCGTGCTTGTCCATGACGTCGGCGATGACGCGCTGCCAGTCCTCTTCCTTCGACGTGTCCTGCTCGACGAAGCGCGCCTGCCCGCCGATGCGCTGCACCGTCTCCAGCCCGCCATTGCGGTTGATGTCGGTGACAACCACCGTGGCGCCCTCGCCTGCGAGCACCGTCGCCGTGGCTCGGCCGATGCCCGAGCCGCCGCCGGTGACGATCACCACCTTGCCCGCTACGCGGCCTGCCATGGTCGTTCTCCCCTACGGTTCCTCGTGCGCCGTGCCGTCCTTGCGGGTGAAGACGTAACGGCCGCTTTCGTCCATGTGCGCCTGGTTGTCGATGTCGGGATAGGTGATCTCGTCGCCCGGCGTGCGATCGCCGATCACCAGCAACAGCACGTCGCTGCCCGAGCGGTTCACGAAGCGATGCGCGTTGCCGCTGCCGGCGGCGAAGCCGGCGCACATGCCCGCGCGGAGCGTCTCGACGCCGAGGCTGGTCTCGAGCGCGACCTCGCCCTGCAGCACATAGATGAACTCGTCCTGCTTCAAGTGGGCATGGCGTGCCGATGACTGGCCGCCGGGAACGATGCGCGTGAGATTGACGCCGAAATTGGTCAGGCCGGCGTGATCACCCAGGCGCCGGTTCCAGCGCAACTGGTTGTCGGCGCGGAACTTCGCGGGGTAGGCGGTGGCGTTGCTTTCGGGCAGCGCCAGGGGATCGAAAGCGACCGGCTTGCTCATGTACCGATTATGCCGCGTTTCGCCGCCGTGCGCGCATCCATTCGGCGAAGCCCTCGCGCTCGGCCGGGCTCATGTGCAACCCCTCCTTGGTGCGCCGCCACAGCACGTCCTCGGGCTCGCGCGCCCATTCCTCGCGCATCAGATGGTCGACCTCGCGTTCGTAAAGGTCGCCGCCGAAATGCCGGCCGAGGTCATCGGTGGTCTTCGCCCCGCCCAGCACGTCGGCGCTGCCCGTGCCGTGACGCCGCGCCAGGCGATGCAGGAAGACCGGCGGCATCTTGGGGTAAGCCTTCTCCAGCCCCGACATGAACAGCTCGAAATCGGCGTAGGGCATCTCGCCGTCGGGCAGCGGCTCGCGATGCGTCCAGGGCTCGCCCATGCCGGGATAATAGCGCCGCAGATCCTCCAGCGCGTGCTCGGCCAGCCGGCGATAGGTCGTGATCTTGCCGCCGAAGACGCTCAGCAGCGGCGCCCTGCCCGAATCGTCGGCGATTTCCAGCACATAGTCGCGCGTCACCGCGGAAGGATCGTCGCTGCCGTCGTCGAACAGCGGCCGCACGCCTGAATAGGCCCAGACGACGTCGCCGGGCCCGATCTGGCGCGCCATGTAGTGGTTCGCCAGGTCGCAGAGATAGGTGACCTCCTCGGGCGAGATCCTGACCGGCCCCGGCTCGGCGCCGTCGAGCGCGATGTCGGTGGTGCCGATCAGCGAAAAGTCACGCTCGTAGGGAATGACGAAGACGATGCGCTGGTCGCTGTTCTGCAGGATGAAGGCGTGCTCGCCGTCGTGCAGCCTGGACACGACGATGTGGCTGCCCTTCACCAGTTTCACCCGCTTGCGCGTGTCCACGCCCTCGACGTGATCGAGCCAGCTTTTCACCCACGGCCCCGACGCATTGACCAGGCCGCGCGCCTGCAAGGTCTTGCGCTGGCCCGTCTCGGTCTCCTCCAGCTCGAGGCTCCACAATCCGTCGGCGCGACGCGCCGAAACGCAGCGATGGCGCGCATGGATCTCGGCGCCGCGGTCGCGCGCCGAGCGCAGATTGCCGATCACCAGCCGCGCGTCGTCGACCCAGCCGTCGGAATAGACGAAGCCCTTGTGGAAGCCCGGCTTCAGCCCGGCGCCGTATGGGCTGCGCGCCAGGTCGACCGTCTCGGTCTTGGGCAGCTTCATCTTGAGGTTGAGATGGTCGTAGATGAACAGGCCCAGCCGCAGCATCCACGCCGGCCGCAGATGCGGCTCGTGCGGCAGCACGAAACGCAGCGGCCAGGCGATATGCGCCATCTTGGCCAGCAGCACCTCGCGCTCCATCAGCGATTCGCGCACCAGGCGGAACTCGTAGTGCTCGAGGTAGCGCAGGCCGCCATGGATCAGCTTGGACGAGGCCGACGAGGTGGCGCTGGCGAAATCGTGCATCTCGCACAGTCCGACCTTCAGGCCGCGACCGGTGGCGTCGCAGGCGATGCCGGCACCGTTGATGCCGCCGCCGACGACGAAGAGGTCGAGGGGCTCAGACATCGATCTCGACAAAGAGCGGCCAGTGATCGGAGGCCGGCGTGGTGTCGTCGATCCAGGCCCGCTTCACCCTGGCGCACAGATCATGCGTGATGAAGGCATGATCGATGCGACCCTCGCCCGCGAAGCTCTCGCGATCCTCGTCGTTGCCGGCGGCCCGCCAGGCATCGCTCAGCCCATCGGCCGTGGCGATGCGGCCGAACTGCGGATGCACCTCGCCGCAGATCGCCGCGTACTCGACATCTTCCGGCGTGAAGTTGAAGTCGCCCATGACGACGGCGGATGCCGGCACCGGCTGCGCGACTTCCGTGAACACGAAGCTGTCGGAGGCGTGGAAATCCCAGGCACCACCGCGACGCGGCGCGTCGAGCACGGTGTCGAGCAGCGCCTCGATCTGCGGCAGGCGCTGGGCATGGGTGATGTGCGAGAGGTGGATGCTGTAGACGCGCAGCCGGCCTTTCGGGGTCTCGACCACGGCCTCGACGAAACCGCGCTGCAGATCGAACTGCGCAGGCATCGCGGTCTTGGGCAGCAGGTGGCCGCGCGCCTCGACGATCGGCCAGCGCGACAGCACGGCATTGCCGAAGGTGCGGCGGCGATTGACGATGCGGCCGTGGGAGCCAATCGAGCTGGCGTCGGCGTCGAAGGCGCCGTGAAACCAGACATAGCGGTTCAGCCGCTCGGCGATCTCGCGCGCCTGGTCGGCGTGGTCGTTGAGCGCCCAGCCCTGGACGACCTCCTGCAGGCAGACGATGTCGGCTTCGGCCACGACATCGGCGATACGCGCGACGTCGTAGCGGTTGTCGGTGCCGAGCCCGAAATGGATGTTGTAGGTGGCGAACAGCATGTAACGCTGATGTAACCTGACCGTAACGTCGGGCGCTATGCGACGTCGACGCGCGTGCCGTCGCTGTCGTCGAAGACGTGGAGATTGGCCGGATCGATGCTGAAATGGCGCTGCATGCCGCTCGGAGCGGTGACGTTGCCCGGCAGCCGCGCGGTCAGCAGGGTGCGATCCTGGCCGTAGCGGCCATGCATCAGGGTGTCGGCGCCCAGCGGCTCGACCATGTCGACGACGAGCGGCA
>CAYNOF010000338.1:0-4449 GCA_964398335.1 uncultured Rhizobiaceae bacterium | reverse complement strand
AAGAGCTACGGCGGTGTGTGCGCCGTCGACGATGTGTCGTTTAGCCTGGGCCCGCGCGAAGCACTGGCCGTGATCGGCCCCAACGGCTCGGGCAAGACCACATTGCTCAATCTGCTGACCGGCATCGCGCGGCCCGATTCCGGCGCCATCGTACTGGGCGGCCTGTCGGTCGATCGCGCACCGGCCGATGCGGTCGCCCGCGCCGGCCTCGCGCGCAGCTTCCAGACCGCGGATCTGCCCGCGGGCCTTACCACCCTCGACGCCGTTGCCGTTGGCGCGCACGTGCGTGGCGACGCGGCGGCTCGCGCCATTGCGTGGCGTGCGTTGCGGCGGCTGGGGATCGGTCCCGACGCGGCCACGCTTGTCGGCGCATTGCCGGCAGGCCGCCGAAGGCTGGTCGAGATCGCGCGGGCGCTGGCGACGCAGCCCTGGCTGCTGGCGCTCGACGAACCGGCTGCCGGATTGTCGCCGGCGGAGCGCGTGGCGCTGGCTGACGCGTTGAGCCGCCTCGTCGCCGACGGCCTGGGTATCGTCATCGTCGAGCACGATCTCGATTTCCTCGCGCGTGTCTGCTCGCGGGGTCTCTGTCTGGATCGTGGGCGCGTGATCGCCGAGGCGCCCTTCGGCGATCTGCGCCGCGACCCGGCCGTGCGGGCCGCCTATGTCGGTGACGCGCCGTGAACGCGGCACTGCACGTCGAGTCGCTCACCGTCAGCCATGGCGGCGAGCCCGTGTTGCGCGATGTGTCGCTCAGCGTCGGGTCCGGACGTGTCGTTGCGCTGCTCGGCGCCAATGGTGCCGGCAAGACGACGCTGCTGCGCGCCATCATGGGCCTGGTGCCGGGCACGGGGCGCATGCGCATCGGCGCGCGCGATATCGCCAGTCTCCCGGCGGAGCGGCGCGCGCGCGCCGGCCTGGGCTATGTGCCCGAGGGCCGCCGCGTGTTCGCCGGACTGACCGTGCGCGAGAATGTCGAGGTCGCGGTGATCGGCGGCGCGGCCCTGCGCGGGCGTCGGGTGGCGGAGATGTTCGTGCTCTTCCCGGCACTGGCCGAGAAGGCTGCGGAGCGCGCCTGGCGGCTGTCGGGCGGCCAGCAGCAGATGCTGGCGATCGCGCGGGCGCTGGCGAACCGGCCGCCGGTGCTGCTGCTCGACGAGCCGTCGCTCGGCCTCGCACCGATCATCGCACACGAGGTCTTCGCCCGGTTGCGCGCCATCGCCGATCAGGGAGTGGCGGTGCTGCTGGCCGAGCAGAACGCAACGCGGGCGCTGGCGATCGCCGATGAAGCCGTGGTGCTGGCGCGCGGTGGCGTGGTACATCGCGGCCCGGCGGCTGACCTGACGCCGGAAGCGGTGGCTGATCTGCTGGTGGCGGGGTAGAACCGCGCGCCATGTCTGAGTCCATCTTCGCCTATCTCTCCTCCCTGTTCGCCGTCACAGGCTTCTGGCTCCCGGCCGTCGTCGTGCTCGTGGCCGGGCTGATGCGCGGCTTCGCCGGCTTCGGCTCGGCGATGCTGATGGCGCCGATCTTCGCCATCCTCTTCGGACCCACCGACATGATCGCCACCGTGGTCGCGATCGAGCTCGCGGTCAGCCTGCAGCTCTTCCCGCAGGCGCGGCGCGAGTGCGACTGGCGCATCATCGGGCCGATGAGCATCGTCGCCTGCCTCGCCATGCCGCTGGGCGTCTGGCTGCTCGCCAGCGTCGACAAGGGCCTGATCGTGAAGATCGTGTCGGCGATCATCGTGCTGTTCGTCGCCGTGCTGGCGAGCGGCCTGCGCTGGCACGGCCGGCGCTCGGTGGCGGGCGGCGCGCTGGTCGGTGCGCTCTCCGGCATGATGATGTCGGTGACCAGCGTCGGCGGCCCGCCGGTGCTGATCTACCTGCTGGCCGGCAACGACCCGCCATCGCGCCATCGCGCCAACATCATCACCTATTACATGGCGACGCAGTTCCCGCTGATCGTGATCATGTTCTGGGGCGGCATCGCCGGCTGGGATTCGCTGGTGCGCGGAATCGTGCTGCTGCCGCTGATGCTGGTGGGCTCGTGGATCGGCGCAAAACTGTTCCAGCCCGAGAACGAGCGGCTCTACCGCAACGTCGCGCTCGTCATCCTGTTCGGTGCCGGCACCTTCGGGCTGCTGCGCGACGTCATCATGCCCTGAGGAGCCAGCTCATGCGTATCGTCGCCATCCGCTCCATCGTCTCGCCGATCCGTTCGGCGATCGCCAACGCCTATATCGACTTCAGCCAGATGACCGCGAGCGTCGTCGCCGTGGTTACCGACCGGATGGTCGACGGCAAGCCGGTGATCGGCTTCGGCTTCAACTCCAACGGCCGCTACGCGCAGAAGGGCCTGCTCGAGGAACGCTTCATCCCGCGCCTGCAGCTCGCCGAGCCGCAGAGCCTGCTCGACGACGAAGGCCTGCTGAGCCCGCAGAAATGCTGGGCGGCGATGATGAAGAACGAGAAGCCCGGCGGCCACGGCGAGCGCTCGGTGGCAGTGGGCGTCCTCGACATGGCGCTGTGGGACGCCGTCGCCAAGGCCAGGCGCGTGCCGCTGTGGAAGCTGCTGGCCGACCGCTACAACGGCGGGCAGGCCGACGAGCGCGCCTGGGTCTACGCCGCCGGCGGCTACTATTACCCGGGCAAGGATCTCGAGCAGCTGCAGGACGAGATGAAGCGCTATCTCGACCTCGGCTATTCCTGCGTGAAGATGAAGATCGGCGGCGTGCCCTTGGCCGACGATCTGCGCCGCATCGAGGCCGTGCTGAACATCGTCGGCAAGGGCGAGCGCCTCGCCGTCGAAGTCAACGGCCGCTACGAGCTGAAGGAGGCGATCACCTGCGGCGAGGCCATCGCCGGCTACGGATTGCGCTGGTACGAGGAGCCGCTCGATCCGCTCGACTATCTCGCGCATGCCGCGCTCGCGACGTACTACGCGCCGCCGCTGGCCACCGGCGAAAACCTGTTCTCGATGCAGGACGCGCGCAACCTGGTCCGCCACGGCGGGCTGCGGCCCGACCGCGACGTCCTGCAGTTCGACCCTGCGCTCAGCTACGGCCTGGTCGAATACCTGCGCACGCTCGACATGCTGCGCGCCAGCGGCTGGTCGCCGCGCCGCTGCGTGCCGCACGGCGGCCACCAGTTCGCGCTCAACATCGCCGTCGGCCTGGGTCTGGGCGGCAACGAATCCTACCCGCAGGTCTTCGCCCCCTTCGGCGGCTTCGCCGACGACTGCCCGGTCGAGGACAGCCGCGTATGCATGCCCGACGCCCCTGGCATCGGCTTCGAACGCAAGGCCGACCTCTGGACCGTGATGAAGCCGCTGGCCGAGGTTTAGTGGTAGGATTGGTCAGGAACAGGAGATCACCAGGGGCGTGATCGTCAATCTGCCGTCCGATCTTGAAGACCGGCTACGCGCGCGCGTGGAGGCCGGTGAGTTTGCCTCGCTTGAGGCGGCGGTCAGCGAAGCGGTTCGTCAGTTCGACCTCACGCAGCCACCCTCGGCGGAGTAGCGTGCCGCAGTTGCCGAGGGTCTCGCACAGTCGTTGCGTGGCGAGAGTGCACCCATCGACTTCGCCGAGTTGAAGCGCGAATTGCGCGCCCGCCTTGGCCGCTCCGGCGGTTGATGCCAACGCTGACATGGGCGCCACGCGCGTTTGTCGCTGCCCGAATCTTCATTGTCGCGTATCGTATCCTTGAAGATGGCGTCGACGTATTGGCCGTGGTCCATCACGCCCGCGATGTGCGGCGCGTGCTGCGGGATCTCTCCAAGGCAGGTCGACGATGGCGAACGACGGTACGGTGGCGACCTGGCATACGCGGCCGGGTGGCGATGACGCGAGTTGATCGCCACGATGCCGACGGTGAAGGTGCAGGACTATTCTGCGGAGGATGTCGCGCGGGCTTTCTCGAATGCCGGCTTCAGCATCGCGGCGCGTTCGCTGCAACTCGAGGGTTTCCTGCCAGTCAGCCTCGGCAACCAGCACTATCCCCGTATCGTCGACCCGATCCGCTGCTATACGATCGACAAGGTGCTGTTCCGCTTCACGCGCGGATAGGGGGGACCAATGACCGTGCCGGTGATCACCGCTTTCTATGGCGGGCTGCTCGGCGTGCTCTGCATCGTGCTCGCGGTGCTGGTGATCAACCAGCGCCGCCTCTCCGGCGTCGGTATCGGCGATGGCGGCAATCAGCAGATGGCCCGTATGAGCCGGGTCTTCGGCAATTTCGCGGAGTACACGGCGCTCGCGCTGCTGCTGTTCCTGCTGCTCGAGCTCTGCGGCGGGCCGCGTCTGGCGGTGCATCTGTGCGCCGGCGGCTTCGTCGTCGGCCGCATCGCGCACGCCTTCGGGCTCAGCCGCAGCTCGGGCGAAAGCCC
Source organism: uncultured Rhizobiaceae bacterium (assembly GCA_964398335.1). GTDB lineage: Bacteria > Pseudomonadota > Alphaproteobacteria > Reyranellales > Reyranellaceae > JAFAZJ01. The sequence continues at coordinate 66 of CAYNOF010000338.1, read as the reverse complement.
GGGCCGCGCCGTCGGCGTCGTCCTGACCTTCGTGACGATGCTGGTGGCGGCGGTCTGGCTGCTGCT
>CAYNOF010000337.1:0-14838 GCA_964398335.1 uncultured Rhizobiaceae bacterium | reverse complement strand
GGACGGCAATTGCTGGCGCAGGGCGCTGATGCCGTTGAAGGCGAGCAGCAGCGCATCGAGCGCGTTGATGCCGAGCTCCGGCCGCGCCGCCGCATGCGCGGCCTTGCCGAAATAGGCGACCTGCACACGAGTCGCGCCCACCGTCCGCGAGTGGGCGATATTGTCCATGCCGGGATAGACCAGCATCATCGCGTCGATCCCATCGAAGAAGCCTTCGCGGTGGAGGATGTTCTTGCCGCCGCCGCCCTCCTCGCCGGGTGTGCCCAGCGCGATGGCGGTGCCGCCGATCTCCTTCACGACGCTGGCAAGGCCGATCGCGGCGCCGACACCCGCCGCCGCCACGACGTTGTGGCCGCAGCTCTGGCCGTAGACCGGCAGGCCGTCATATTCGCACAGGAAGGCGATGCGCGGGCCCGGCCTGTCCGAGGCGACGGTGGCGCGAAAAGCGGTCTTGAGCGAACCGAGGCCCTGCTCGACCGCGAAGCCCGCCGCACGCAGCGCTGCGCATTGCCAGGCCTGCGCCTTCACTTCCTCGAAGGCGAGCTCGACCTCGGCGTGCATGCGTGCACTGATGTCGAACAAGGTCACGGCGGCCGCATCGATCGCCTGTCGCGCCACCTGCTTCAATGCGGCCGTATCGGTCACGGATGGTTCTCTTGCCAGTGTCGGGCGATCTCGATCCGCCGCGCGAACCATACATCGGGATGCGACTTGGCGTAGGCGATGAACTTCGCCACCGCCCCGGCGCGTCCGGGATGGCCGGCAACGCGCATGTGCAGGCCGATCGACATCATCTTGGGATGCGTCGCCCCTTCCTTGTAGAGCCGGTCGAAGGTGTAGCGCAGATGCTCCTCGAAATCCTCGGGCGGCCCGAAATGACCCTGCGAAAAGCGCGAGTCGTTGTTGACCAGCGAGTACGGGATCACCAGGTGCTTCTTGTCGCCGACCATCGTCCAGTAGGGCAAGTCATCGTTGTAGGCATCGCTGTCGTAGAGGAAGCCGCCCTCCTCGACCACCAGCTCGCGGGTGTTCACGCTGGGCCCGTAGCGGCAGTACCAGCCCAGCGGCCGCTCGCCCGTGGTCTCGGTGATCGACTGCACCGCCAGACGGATATGCTCGCGCTCCTGCTCGCGCGTGAGCAACGTGACGTCTTCCCAGCGATAGCCGTGGCAGACGACATCGTGGCCCTTCTCGCGGATCAGCCGCGCGGCCTTGCGGTTGCGCTCGAGCGCCAGCGCGCAGACGTAGAAGGTGCTCTTGACGTCGTGTTCGTCGAAGATGCTCATGAGTCGCCAGAATCCGGCGCGCGCGCCGTACTCGTACATGGTCTCCATGGCGAGGTCGCGCTTGCCATCCGGCCACGGCCGCACGGCCGATTCCGAGAGGCCGCGCTCGGTCAGGGTGTCGCCGTCGCCGACGGCCAGCTCGGAGCCTTCCTCGTAGTTGACCACGAGCGAGATCGCGATGCGCGCGCCGTTGGGCCATTTCACTCGCGGCGGCTTGCCGTTGTAGCCGACCACGTCGCGCGGCGGGCCGGGGATCTTGGATGCGGACATGACGGTTCCGATCAGGCGTGGTGCGCCATCCAGTGGCGCGCGATCTCGATGCGGCGGGCGAACCAGACGTTGGGGAACGACCGGGCGTATTCAATGAAGTTCGACAGGGCCTGCGCCCGGCCGGGATGGCCGACCAGGCGCATGTGCAGGCCGACCGACATCATCCGGGGATGTGTCGCGCCCTCCTTGTAGAGCTGGTCGAAGCTCGCCTTGAGATGCTTCTCGAAATCCACCGGCGAGCCGAAGGCGCCCCAGTTGTACTTGCCGTCGTTGTTCATCAGCGAGTACGGCACGATGAGATGCTTCCTGCCCTTCACCGTCGTCCAATAGGGCAGGTCGTCGTTGTACGAGTCGCAGTCGTAGACGAAGCCGCCTTCCTCGGCCACCAGCTCGCGCGTATGCACGCTGGGTCCATAGCGGCAGTACCAGCCCAGCGGGCGCTCGCCGGTGGTCTCGGCGATCGACGCGACCGCCAGGCGGATGTGCTCGCGCTCCTGCTCGCGCGTCAGCAGGGAGACGTCCTCCCAGCGATAGCCGTGCGACATGACCTCGTGACCACGCTTGCGCATCTCGCGCGCGGCATCGCGGTTGCGCTCGAGCGCCACCGCGCAGGCGTAGAAGGTGCACTTCACCTGCTGCTCGTCGAAGATGTCGAGCAGCCGCCAGTAACCGCAACGCGAGCCGTACTCGAAGAAGCCTTCGCCGGCGAGGTCGCGCTTGGTGAGCGGCCAGTTCGTCGGGCCCGACGGCTCGCGGGTGGCATCGCCATCGCCGATCGCCAGCTCCGAGCCCTCCTCGTAGTTCACGACCAGCGAGATCGCGATGCGTGCGCCGTTCGGCCATGTCACCTTGGGCGGATTGCCCTCGTAACCCACGAGGTCGCGCGGCGGGCCCTCGACAGGCGGCTTGGGAAACGTCATCGGTGCGTTCTCCCTACTTCGGCTGCAGGTAGCGATAGCGCGCGTAGGGATCCTGCGAGAAGGTCACGCCCGTGATGCGCGGGTTCACCACGATCGTGCGGCCGAGCAGGATCAGCGGGTTGGCGGTCGCCGCCGAATCCGCGAGCTTCTCCTGGATCTTGCGGTAAGCCGCCGTGCGCGCGGCCACGTCGCTCGAGTTGCGATACGTGAGGTGCAATTGGTCGACCTCGGGATCGCTGAAACGCGCCCAGTTGGTGACGCCGCCCACCGCCGTCTTGGTCGTGATCGCGAGATTGGTGAGCGTCGACGGATCGTTGAGCCAGATCACGCCCTCGTTCAGCAGCATGCCGCTCATGTTCTGGTCGACGCCGTTGATACGCGCACGGAAGGCATCGAGCAGCTGCAGCGCCGGCGTCGGCTTGAGGTTGGCGGTGACGCCGATCGACTTCAGCGAGTCGGCGATCATGATGGCGATGTCGTTGTTGTACGGCAGCGAGTTGGAATACCAGAAGTCGAACGAGAAGCTGGTCTTCCCGGCTTCCTTCAGCAGCGCCTTTGCCTTCTCGAGGTCGAGCTTGTAGCGCTCGAAGCTGTTGTTACAGGTCGGGTCATCCTTGTTGTACATGCAGATCTGCCGGCTGCCGCGGCCGGCGAGCGCGATCTTCAGGATGCGGTCGTGCGGGATGGCGTAGAGCATCGCCTGGCGCACGCGCGCGTCGGTGAACGGCTCCTTGTCCATCGCCATTGCCAGTCGCAGGATCGACGGCGTCTGGCCATGCAGCACCGGGAAGCCGGCGGCGGCCAGCGCGTCATACTGGCGGCCAGTCAGGCCTTCTGCGGCATAGTCGACGACGCCACCCTTGATCAGCGACACCAGGTCGGCGTTGCCGATCACGCGCAGCACCACGTCCTCGAAGGCGGGCTGCTTGCCCGACCAGTGGTTGGGCACCGCCTTGAGCTCGAGTTGCTGCCCGGGCGTGCGATTGGCGATGTAGTACGGTCCGGTCGTGGCGAGGTTCTTCATCAGCCACTGGTTGGCCCAGGGATCCTCGGTCGTGGCGTGCTTCTTGACCTCCACCGAGTCGATGACCGCGAACTGCTGGAACTTCATCGACGTCAGCGCCACCGGCACGGCGGTCGGCGTGCCCCTGCCGTCCTCGAAGGTGATCTTCACCGTCAGAGGATCGACCGCCACGATCTGCTCGGGCTTGAAGATGCCGGCGATGCCCGCCTGGTTCCTGCCGTTGCCGGTGATGCGCACCAGCCGCTCGAAGCTGTAGCGAACATCCTCCGACGTCACCGGATTGCCGGTGGCGAAGAACTTCACGCCGGGCCGCAGCTTGAAGGTGATGACGGGTCCATCGACCGTCCAGGATTCGGCAAGCTCGGGCTCGACCTCGACCGGATCGGCGACCAGGGTGCCATCCTTCTGCGGATTGAATTTCATGCGCACCAGGCGCTCGTAGACATTGACGCCGATCTCCTGGTCCTGCTGGCCGCGGATATCGGCGGGATCGAGGCTTGCGATGTCCGACGGGATGGCATGGACGAACGGCTTGGCCATGACGTTGGCGTTGCCGCCCGCCACCAAGGCGAAGATCGCGACCGCGCCCAGCAGGACGCGTCTATGCATCAGCATGTGAGATCCCTTCCGTAACCAATCGGGCAGACCCGTCGACGACGACGGGACAGGCGACGGAACGGCCGTCGCCGATATCGATGAGAGGCGGCTTGCGCCCGGTGCAGCGCGGCTGCACCAGGGGGCAGCGGCCGGCCAGGCGGCAGGCATCCGGCGGATCGATCGGGCTGGAGATCTCGCCCGCCAGCCGCGTGCGATCGCGCTTCACGCCCCAGCGCGCGACCGGCGCCGCGGACAGCAACGCCCGCGTATAAGGATGAAGCGGCGCGGCGAAGATCGCCTTGGTCGGGCCGCTCTCGACGATGCCGCCGAGATACATCACCGCCACCCTGTCGGCGACGTGCTGCACGACCTGCAGGTCGTGCGTGATGAACAGGTAGGCAAGGTTGAGCCGCGCCTGCAGATCGAGCAGCAGATCGAGGATCTGGCCGCGCACCGACACGTCGAGCGACGATGTCGGCTCGTCGAGGATCACGATCTCGGGCGACACGGCGATGGCGCGCGCGATGCCGACGCGCTGGCGCTGGCCGCCGCTCAGCTCGTGCGGATAGCGATCGAGATGCGCCGGCGACAGCCCGACCATCTCGACCAGCTCCAGCTCGCGCTGGGCGCAATCGACGTGCAGCAGATTGAGGTGCAGGCGCAGCGGCTCCCTGAGGATCTGCCGGATGCTCATGCGCGGGTTGAGCGAGGCGTTGGGATCCTGGAACACCATCTGGATGCGGCGATAGATGTCCGTCATCCCGCTGGGATTGAGGCCCAGGATCGATCCGCCGCCGATGGTGATGTCGCCGCCGCTCGGCTCGACCAGCCGCAGGATGCAGCGCGCAACGGTCGACTTGCCTGAGCCGCTTTCGCCGACCAGCGCCAGCGTCTCGCCGGCGGCGATCTCCAGGTCGACGCCATCGACCGCGACCAGCCGCCGGCCGCCATCGACCGGGAAGACCTTGCCGAGCTTGCGGACCTCGAGCAGCGGTGCGGCGACGTTCATGCCGCCTCCACGAGCTGGCTGGAGAACAGCAGGCGCTGCGTGTACCCGTCCTGCGGCCGGGTGAAGATCGCCTCGGCACTGCCGGTCTCGACAACGCGGCCGGCGTTCATCACCACCACGCGCTGGCAGGTCTCGGCGACCACGCCCAGGTCGTGTGTGATCAGGCAGGTCGTCAGGCCGCGCGTGCGGCTGAGCTCGACGATCAGCTCCATGATGTCGGACTGGATCGTCACGTCGAGGCCGGTCGTCGGCTCGTCGAGGATCAGGAGCGACGGCTGGCAGATCAGCGACGCCATGGCGATCATCGCACGCTGCGCCATGCCGCCGGAATATTCGTGCGGATACTGCCGCGCCCGCCGCTCCGGTTCGGGGATCGACACGCGCCGCAACGCCTCGATCGCCTGCGCCATCGCCGCCTTGCGGCCGCCGCCATGCTGCAACTGCCAGACATCGGCGAGCTGGCGACCCACGGTGAACACCGGATTGAGCGCGGCGCGCGCATCCTGGAACACCATGCTGATCTGGGCGCCGCGCACGCGCCGCATCGCGCGGTCGTCCAGCCCGAGCAGGTCGACACCGCGGAACAGGATACGGCCGGCGCTGCGCTCGAAGGCCGGCGGCTGGATGCCGAGGATCGAGAGCGCCGTCAGCGACTTGCCGCTGCCCGATTCGCCGACCACCGCCGTCATGACTCCAGTCTCGAGGCGATAGCTCACGCCATTCAGCACAGGCACGAGCTCGCCCGTCTCGCTGCGAAAGGCACCGCTGTAGTTCTCGATCTCGAGCAGAGCGTCGCTCATTGCCGGCGCCGCCGCGGGTCGGTGAGGTCGGCCAGCGCATCGCCCAGCAGATAGAGCCCACCCGTCAGGCCGAGGATCGCCAGCCCGGGAAAGAACGAGACCCACCACTGCCCGGTCATGACGCCGTCCTGGCCACGCGCGATCATGTTGCCCCACTCCGGCACGTTCGGGCCCAGGCCGAGGCCGAGAAAGCCCAGGCTGGCCGTCACCAGCGCAGAGAAGGCAGCGTTGATCGAGGTGAAGGCGAGCAGCGGGCCGACGCTGTTGGGCAGCAGATGGCGGAACGCCACGCGCCACGGCAGATTGCCCGCCAGCCTGGCGGCCTCGGCATATTGCCAGTCGCGCTTGGCGCGGATCTCCGCGCGCGCGAGCCGCAGATAGTCGGGAATGCCGACGAAGGACAGCACCAGGATCACGTTGACGATGCCGGCACCCACCGCCTGCACCACCAGCATCGCGAACAGCAGGCCGGGAAACGCCTGGAAGATCTCGACCGCGCGCATCACCACAATGTCGAACACGCCGCCGAAATAGCCGGCGAACACGCCGATGGTCGTGCCGACGGTCAGCGAGATCAGGACGGCGACGGTGGCAATGCCGAGATCGTAGCGGGCACCCGCCATCAGGCGCGACAGCATGTCGGCGCCCAGTCGATCCGTGCCGAGGGGAAAGGCGAGGCTGGGCGCGTCGTAGCCGTCGCCCATGCCGGGCGTCAGCGGATCATAGGGCGTCCAGACGAACGACAGGAGCGCCACGAAGGCGTAGAAGGCGAGGATCGCGATGCCGACCCGCATCGTCCAATAGGCACGCGGCCGACGCCGGCGCGCCTTCGGCACTGCTGTTGCCGGCGGAGCCAGGGTCGGCGCGGCGGATGCCGGCTCGATGACGCCATCGCCCCTCACGACGTGCGCACCCGGGGATCGATGAACATGTAGAGAAGATCGACCATCAGGAACGCCAGCACGTAAAGCAGCGAGGCGTAGATGACGAAGCCCTGCAACGCCGCGAAGTCCGATCGCTCGATCGCCTGCAATGCATACTGGCCGAGACCAGGCCAGGCGAAGATCGACTCCAGCAGCACCGCGCCCGCGAAGATGTGGCCGGCGATGCCGCCGATCAACGTCACCACGGGCAGCAGCGCGTTGCGCAGGCTGTAGCGGAACCAGACCACCCGCTTGCTGTGACCCATCGCGATGGCGGTGCGCACGTAGTCGCTCTGCAACGCCTCGGCCATGGCCGACCGCGTCACGCGCGCGATGGGCGCGGCCGTGCTGAAGCCGAGCGTCACGGCCGGCAAGGCGAGCTGCTTGAGCGCCTGCCACCACAGACCGAGGTCGCCGGCCAGCAGCGTGTCGAGCAGCAGGAAGCCGGTGACGCGCGGCGGCAGGGCGATGCCGATCGGCAGCCGCCCGACCGGTCCAGGCAGCCAGTGCAGGTCGACGAAGAAGATGCTGATCAGCACCAGGCCGACCCAGAATTGCGGCAAGGCCATGCCGCTCAGCGTCGTGCCGCGCACCAGCAGGTCAGGCCAACGCTCGCGATGCACGGCCGCAATCACGCCCAGCGGGATGCCGACGGCGATGCCCAGCAGCAGGCCGACGAAGCCGAGCTCGAGCGTGGCCGGCAGCCGGTCCCACAGATCGTCGGCCACGCTGCGCTGCGTCGTGAACGAGATGCCAAGGTCGAACCGAAGCAGATCGCGCAGATAGTTGATGAACTGGATGGGCAGCGGATCGGCGAGGCCGAGCCTGGCGCGGATCTGCGCCCGCAGCGCGTCGGTGGCTTCAGGCGGCGCATAGAGCTCGGTCGGATCGCCGTTGAGGATGCGCGCCATGAAGAACGTCATGGTGACGACCCCGAACGCGACCGGGAAGACCCACAGCACGCGACGCAGGATCATCTTGGCGAGCGGCGACATCACGCGCCAAACAGGTTGTCGCGGAAGTGCTGATAGGCGTAGGCCGAACGCGCCAGCCCCTTCTTCTGCAGCGCCGGCGCAATGCCGTCGGCGATCTCGGCGACGTAGCGTCGCGTCACCGTGCCGGTGAAGATGAAGCCGTCGCCGCCGACCTCTTCCATCAGCTCGGCCATCCGGCGCGCAATGGTCTCGGGCGTGCCGACGAGATCCTCGTAGCCGTAACGATAGTTGGAGGCGATCTCGCGCAGCGTGCGGCCCTGCTTGAGGAAGCGCTTGAGCGTGCCCTGCTGGCCGTTGGTGGTGAGCTCGCCGATCGGCGCGTCGAGGTCGTAGGTCGAGAAGTCGATATCCGTGAGGCTGCCCATCTGCGCCAGCGCCAGCTCGGGCATGGCCTCGCGCCCGGCCTGCCGCCGTTTCATGCGATCCTCGGCTTCGGCGTCAGTCTCCCCCACCGTCGGCATGATGACGTAGAAGACCTTGCAGCTGTCGGGGTCGCGGCCCGCCGCCGCCACGCGTTTGCGCAGATCACTGCGAAAAGCCTTCATCTCCTCGACCGTGCTGACGGCGCAGAGCACGACGTCCATGTGCTTGGAAGCAAAGGTCTGGCCCTGCGGCGAGCCGCCGGCCTGCACCAGGACGGGACGGCCCTGCGGCGGCCGCGCGGTGTTGAGCGGGCCGCGCGAGGAGAAGAAGCGGCCCTTGAAATCGATCGGCCGTACCTTGTCGTGATCGACGAAGACGCCGCGTTCATGATCCATCACGATCGCATCGGCGTCCCAGGACGACCAGAGCCGGGTGACGACCTCGACGAACTCGTCGGCCATCTCGTAGCGCAGGTCGTGCTCGATATGCTCCGTCAGTCCGAAATTCTGTGCCGCGCGCGATGCGGTCGACGTCACGAAATTGCAGCCGACGCGCCCCTTCGACATGAGGTCGAGCGTGGCGATCAGCCGCGCCAGCAGATAGGGTGGGTAAAAGCTGGTCGAGATGGTCGGCACGATGCCGAGCCTGCTCGTTGCCTGGGCGATCAGCGGCACCAGGGGCAGTGGATCGTTCTTCGGCGCGCGCAACGCGCGCTGGAGATAGAACTCCATCGAGCTGCCGTAGTTGTCCGGCACGAAGAGCGAATCCTCGAGCAACAGGAAGTCGAAGCAGGCGCGCTCGAGCGATCGCGCCAGGTCGATATGCAGGTCAGGTTGCGCCCAGTCCTGCGGTCCGGTTCCGGCCCATTGCTGGTTCCAGCCATGGACGCCGAAGCTGTTCCCCAGGAACCAGCCGAGATGGATTGGCTTGGCAGACACGCACGCTCTCCGCAAATGCCTGCCAATGCAAACCGCAGGCCATGCCCCGGCCCTCCCATGCGCTCGCGCGGCATGGGATATGCTGGTTGCATGGCTGGCATCGTGAGGAGAGGTGGAATGACGGCGGCGAGCGAGATCGGCCTCTTCGAGGCGATGTACACGGCGCGCTCACTCCGGCATTTCAAGCCGGACCCGATACCGGATGCCCTGATCGAGAAGGTCATCGACTCGGCGATCCGCGCCTCGAGTGGCGGCAATACACAGCACTGGATCTTCATCGTCGTGCGCGATCCCGCCAAGCGGCGCGAGCTGGGCGCGCTCTATCGCAAGGCCTCGGACTACGCCGACAAGATCTACAGCAACCGGCCCACGCCGCCGCATCTGACCGACGAGCAGAACCGGCAGTTCGTCTCCAACAGCGGCTATCTATGGGATCACATGGCCGACGCGCCGGTGATCCTGGTGCCCTGCCTGCAGAAACGCGAGCCGCCACCGATCGAGACTTTGCCGCCCGTGGTGCAGGCACGCTACGCGGAGCACCTCACCGACATGGCGCGCATGAGCGGCTCGAGCATCTACCCGGCGGTGCAGAACATCATCCTCGCCTGCCGCGGGTTGGGGCTCGGCACAGTGATCACCACCAACCACATGCTCTACGAAGACGAGGTGAAGGCGGCGCTGGGCATCCCCGCCGACGTCGCGACCTTCGCGATGATGCCAATCGGCTTCCCGACAAAGAAATACGGCCCGCTCGGTCGCAAGCCCGTGGCGGAGGTCACGTATGTCGACGGCTGGGGCAAGAAGTGGACGCCATCGGCGCCGTAGCCGTATTCGTCATTGCGCCAGGAACCGCCGCACGCCCTCAGCCAGCACTTCGAGCCCAAGAGCAAGGTCTTCGCGCTTGGTGTCTTCGGCGTGATGATGACTGATGCCGCGAATCGACGGCACGAACAGCATCGCCACCGGCAATTTCCTCGCCAGAATCTGACTGTCGTGGATCGCGCCGCTCGGCATGGCTTGCCAGGCGCCAGGACACAGCGCCTCGGCAGCCTCCGAGAGGGCAGCCTGCATGGATGGATCACAAGGCGCCGGCAGCGTGTGGCCGATCGCTTCCAGTCTCGCCTGGCATCGGTCGCGCCGGTTGCTTTCCTGGACCACGGCATGCATGCAGCGTTCCATGTCAGCCATGATCGCCGGCGACAGATCGCGAAACGAAAACCAGACCTCGGCGCGGCCCGGGATGATCTGCGGCGAGTTGGGATGCAGGTTGAGACGACCCGTCGTCCACACACTTCGCGGTCCGGCGACGCGCGGAAACTCCGTATCGATGGCAGCCAGGATCCGAACGGCCGTCAGGCCGGCGTCCTTGCGCTCTGCCATGGTGGTGCCGCCAGTGTGGTCCTGCTGGCCCTCGACGACGATGCGCCACTGGCGGATGCCGACGATGCCGGTGATCACGCCAATGCGCAGATCGGCATTCTCGAGCTGGGTCCCCTGCTCTATGTGCAGCTCGAAGGCGCCCTTGTAGCGCCCATCTTCCAGCACGTGCCGGGCCTTGCCCTCGAGGCCGGCGGTGCGCAGCGCGTCGCGCAGCGGTGCTCCGTTGTGCCGGTTCTTCGCGCGGTCGATGTCGGCGTCGGAGAGCTCGCCAATCAGGCTGCGGCTGCCGATGAAATCGCCCCAGTGCCCTTCCTCGTCGCTATAGGCGCAGACGTCGACCGGCAGGCCGGCCCGAGCAAGGGCCAGCGCCGCGACAACACCGAGAACGCCGTCCAGCCAGCCGGCATGGTTCTGGGTTTCCAGGTGGCTGCCGGACAGGACGTGCGGTCCCGGACCGCGATACCGCCCGAAGACGTTGCCGATCCCGTCGATCGACGCCTCCAGGCCAACAAGCTGCATCTCGCGCAGCAGCCAATGCCGGCTTTCCATGTCCTGCGGGCTGAAGGTCGGGCGATGCACGCCGGTGTCGTTGAAGCGGCCGATCTGACGAAGCGTGTCGAGATCCTGCAGATAACGGTCGATATCGAGCGGCACCTTGCTCACCCTCAGGCTGCCGCGGCCAGCCTCCGGCGGCTGCGCATCAGCGGCTGAATGCGCTGGCCGAACTGTTCGACGCCGATGACGAAATCGTCGAAGGTAAGCATGACTCCGGCCAGTCCCTCAACCTCGGCCATCTCGTCGAGCAGTCGCGCCACGGTGGCGTAAGAGCCGATCAGCTTGGAGCCGCTGTTGGGCAGAGCCTCGCGGTCGCGAATGCGGCCCGCGGTGGAGTTGGCGGCGGCGCTCTTGTCGGCGCCGGCCTGGGCGCGGCTCCAGTCGAGCGCGTCGAGATCGACGCCGCGCTTGTAGTGCTCCCACTTCGCCATCGCCGAATCATCGGTCTCGTCGGCGATGATCATGGTGAGCGCCAGCGCCTTCACGCCGGTGCCCATGGCATCGCTTCTGCTCTTCAGCCGCACGACCGCATCGGCGCAATCGCGCGGATCGTTGATGCCGCCGGCCCCGCTGCAGAAATTGTACGTGCAGTTCTGTGCGGCAAAGGCCAGGCCCGCATCACTGGTGCCGGCGGAGATCAGCTTGATGGGCCGCGACGGCAGCGGGCTGAGGCGACAGTCGTTCATGGTGAAGAACCTGCCCTTGAAGTCGGACTGGCCGCGAGCCCACAGCTCCTTCATGACCGTCACGTATTCCGTGACCATGTCGTAGCGATACCTGAAGTGCTCCTCGCCCGGCCACAGGCCCATCTGGTCGTACTCGGCCTTCTGCCAGCCGGTCACCAGGTTCACGCCGAAGCGGCCGTTCGAGATGCTGTCGATGGTCACCGCCATGCGCGCGGTGATCGCCGGCGGCAAGGTCAAGACCGCGACCGTGGCGAAAAGGTCGATCCGCGACGTCACGGCGGCGAGGCCGGCCATCAGGGTGAAGGATTCAAGGTTGTCGTCCCAGTGGCGCGACTTGCCGCCGAAGCCGCGCAGCTTGATCATCGACATCGCGAAATCGAAGCCGTAGCGCTCGGCGCGCTGCACGATCTCTCGATTGAGGTCGAAGCTCGGCGTGTATTGCGGCGAGGTCGACGAGATCAGCCAGCCGTTGTTGCCGATGGGAATGAAGACGCCGATTTCCATGCTGCACCCGCCTTGAACTGACCTGGGCCGGCGGCGCGACGGCGCGCTCACGCCCTCGTCGCTGCGATGCAGCAAGTCCTATGCCATGGCAACGGCGCTATCGGTCGCGTGATCGTCGGTGGCGGAGATGGCGTGATAGCAGGCGACGACATGACCTTCGGCGATCGGCGCCAGTTGAGGCGGCGCCGTGCGGCAAGCCGGTCCGGCGCGCTGACACCGATCAAAGAATGCGCAACCGGGCAGGATCGCGGCGGGATTCGGCGGATCGCCCCGAACCAGCGACGGTCCTTCCACCCGCCGGCCCGTCAGCCGAGGCGCCGCCGCCAGCAGCGCGCGCGTATAGGGATGGGCAGGCCGCGCGAACACGGTCTTCGCCGGCCCAGTCTCAACGATCCGGCCGAGATACATGATTGCCACCCGATCGGAGAGGCGCTCGACCACCGACAGATCGTGCGAGATGAAAAGATAGGTGAGCGCGAAGCGCTCGCGCAGGTCCAGCAGCAGGTTGAGGACGGTTGCCTGCACCGACATGTCGAGACCGGATGTCGGCTCGTCGAGGATCAGCACGCGCGGACGCAGGAGAAGGATCCGCGCCAGCGCCAGGCGGCGGAGCTGGCCGCCGGAGAATTCGTGCGGATAGCGCCGCGCCGCGGCTGGATCGAGACCGACTGCCTGCAGCATCGAGCTCACCCGCTCGCGTCGTTCCGCGGCGTTGTGCACGCCGTGGATCTTCAGTCCCTCCGCCAGCGTGCGGCCGATGCTCCACCAGGGATCGAGGGCGGCGCCGGCATCCTGGTGCGTGTACTGGATCATCGAGCGGGCCCGCCGTGCGGCGTCCGGGGCAAGACCGCCGACATCGCGGCCCTCGAGCACGATGTCTCCCTCGCTCTCGCGCTGCAGGCCGAGGATCGTGCGCCCCAGCGTGGTCTTGCCGCATCCCGATTCGCCCACCAGCGACAGGATCTCCCCGGCGTGCAGATCGAGACTGACCTGCTTCACTGCCTGGACCGGCGGGATCGCGCGCCGCAGCATGCCCTTGCTGCCCCCCAGCCGCACGGAGAGATCGCGCACCGCCAGAAGAGGCTTGCCCGTCGTCATGCGAACTGCACGCAACGCACTTCGGCGCCCGAGCCGGCGCGGCCCTGCGACGGTCGAGCCGCGTGGCACAACGCGCGCGCATCGTTGCACCGCGGCGCGAACAGGCAGCCTGGCGGCCGCGCCAGCGGCGACGGCACGGTCCCGGGAATGCCCAGGAACGACGCCGCGCGATCCGGATGACAGGCGAGCAGCGCACGCGTGTAGGGATGCGCTGGCGCCTGCAGCACCGCCCGCACCGTGCCCTTCTCCACCGTCTGGCCGGCGTAGATCACGCAGAGATCGTCGCAGAGCTCGGCCACGACGCCGAAATCGTGGGTGACGAACAGCAGCGAGATGCCGAGCTCGGCCACCAGCTCGCGCAGCAGCAGCAGGATCTGGTGCTGGGTCGTCACGTCGAGCGCGGTCGTCGGCTCGTCGGCGATCACCAGCTCGGGCGCGCAGGCAAGCGCCGCGGCGATCAGCAGACGCTGGCGCTGGCCGCCCGAGAATTGGTGCGGATAGCGTTCCAGCGCGGTCTCGGGGTCCGGTACCTGCATGCGCCGCAGCAGCGTCACGAGACGCGCGACGTGCGCCTTGCGCAGTGCCGCGCCGCGTGGTCCCGCGCGATCCCTGGCGTCGGGTGCGTGCCAACGCATGACCTCGAGCAACTGGGTACCGACCTTGAAGACGGGGTTGAGCGCCAGCAGCGGATCCTGCGGGATGAAACCGATGCGGCTGGAGCGCACCTGTTCGTTCAGCTCCGCCTCGGAGAAGGCCAGCAGATTCTCGCCGGCGAACCAGATCTCGCCGCGCTCGATCGTGGCCGCCCTGGGCAGGATGCCGATGATGGCGCGGATCAGCGTGGACTTGCCGCAGCCGGACTCGCCCACGACGCCCAGGATACGGCCGCGCTCCAGCTCGAGCCCGACATCGTCGAGGATTTCGGCCCGGCCCTCGTCGGTGCGGATCGAGACCTTCAGCCCCCGCACGCTCAACACCGGGATCATCGGGAGCGCCTGATGCGAGGATCGACGATGTCGCGCAGCCCGTCGCCCAGCAGGTTGAAGCCCATCACGGTGATCAGGATGGCAAGGCCGGGAAACGTCGCATACCACCAGGCGCGCGGCAGATAGGTGCGGCTCTCGGCGATGGCGAGCCCCCAATCCGGCGCCGGCGGCGTCGCGCCCATGCCGAGGAAGCCGAGGACGGCAGCGACCAGGATCGTGAAGCCCAGCCCGATGGTGGCGCGCACGATCACCGGCGACAGCGCGTTGGGCAGGATATGCAGGAACACGATGCGCCCGCTGCCTGCGCCGATGCCGCGCAGCGCGTCGACGAAGAGCGACGCCGAGAGCCGTCGCGTCTCGGCATAGACGATGCGCGTGAAATACGGCCAGTAGGTCAGCGAGAGCGCCAGCATCGCGCTTTCGAGCGACGGCGACATCAGCTGCGCCAGCGCGAGCGCCAGCACGAGCTGGGGAATCGCCAGCACCACGTCGGTGACGCGCATG
>CAYNOF010000336.1:0-6801 GCA_964398335.1 uncultured Rhizobiaceae bacterium | reverse complement strand
CGCAGAGCAGCCGCGTGGTAGCTCTCGCCGCCCGGCGGCTGGTGAGCCCATTTGGCGCGTTCGCGCTCGGCCATGGCGCCCGGCGTGCGCTGGTCGATCTCGGCGCGGGTCATGCCGTCCCACTCGCCCCAGGTGATCTCGGCGAGCGTGGCATCGAAGCGGCAGGCCGCGATGTCGAGGCCGGCAGCCTCGGCGGCGAGCGTCACCGTCTCGCGCACGCGGCCCAGCGGACTGGCAAACAGCAGCATCTCCGCACAGGCGGCGCCGGCGATCGCCTTGAGCGACAGGCCCATGGCATGCGCCTGCTCGCGGCCACGCGCGGTGAGCGGCGAATCGAGCCGCCCCTGGATGCGGCCCAGCGCATTCCATTCCGTCTCGCCGTGGCGGAAGAGGAAGATGGGATGGACGTTCACGGCGCCGATCCGTAGCGGAAGAACAGCAGCTTGGCCTTGCCGTAGCGCCGCTCGTCGATCGGTGTGAAGCCTTCGGGCGCAGCGACATCCTGGTTGTACGCTACCTCCAGGCTGCAGATCGCGCCGGGCGCCAGCCAGCCGGCGCGCGCCAGCGCGGCGAGCGCCTTGGCGCCGAGATCGGAGTAGTAGGGCGGGTCGAGGAAGACGAGATCGCACGCCGCCGAGGGCGGCGCGGTCGGCGGCTGCGTGGCGTCGGCGCGCATCACCTTGACGTTCTCGGTCTCCTTCAGGGTGCGCGCGTTGTCGCCGACGGTGCGGACTGCGTCGGGCGCCTTGTCCATGAAGCTGGCATGCGCCGCGCCGCGCGACAGCGCCTCGAGTCCCAGGATGCCGGCGCCGGCGAAGGCGTCGAGCACGCGTGCGCCGGGCAGCGGCGAGGTGCCGCCATCGCCCCAGCCGGCGTGCAGCAGGATGTTGAACAGCGCCTCGCGCACGCGCGACGCGGTCGGCCGCACGTCACGGCCTTCGGGCACGCTGAGCGGTCGGCCGCGATGGCGGCCGCCGGCGATCCGTGGGGTGCTCATCGCTTTTCGGCCAGCGTGCGACGTGGCCGCGTTGGTCCGCGCCAGCTATCCGTCTTGCGCGGCGGTGGCGCCGGCTCGCCCTCCTTCGGCAACTTGTGCCGGCCATAGGCGTGCGGCTTGGGGGCGGGCCGTGCCCAGCCGGGCTTGCGGCCGTCGGCGTCGTAGCCCTCGGCGCCCATCACCAGATCGACCTGCCGGGCGCTGGCCTCCACAACCTCGCCCTCGGGCAGCGCCTCGAGGTTGAACGGCCCATAGCCGATGCGGATCAGCCGGTTCACCACCAGCCCGAGATGCTCCATCACCCGGCGCACCTCACGGTTCTTGCCCTCGCGCAGGGTGACGACGATCCAGTTGTTGCTGCGCTGCTGGCGTTCGAGCCGGGCGCGGATCGGGCCGTAGCGCACGCCGTCGACCGTGACGCCCTCGGCCAACTGGTCGAGCATCGCCTGGTCGACGCGGCCATGCGCGCGCACCCGATAGCGCCGATCGAAGCCGGTCGCCGGCAGCTCCATGCGCCGCGCCAGCGCGCCGTCATTGGTCAGCAGCAGGAGGCCCTCGGAGGCGATGTCGAGGCGGCCGACCGAGATCACCCGCGGCATGTCGTGCGGCAGGTTGTCGAACACCGTCGGGCGCCCCTCGGGGTCGCGCGCCGTGACCACCAGGCCGGGCGGCTTGTGGAACAGCCAGATACGCGGGCGCTGCGGCGCGGCCACCGCCTGGCCATCGACCTCGATGCGGCTGGCCTCGGTCACCAGGGTGGCCGGGGTCTCGATGGTCTTGCCGTCGACCTTCACCCGGCCCTGCTCGATCAGCCGCTCGGCGTCACGGCGCGAGCAGATGCCCGCCCGCGCCAGCCGCTTGGCGATGCGCTCGCCCGAGGCTGGGGAGGTTTCGTTCATGCGCGGACACATACGCCGCGCCGCTCGGGAAAGCGAGGGCGGTCAGCCGCCGCAGGCCGCGCTGAAGGCGCGGAAGAGGCGGCGGTCGCCCTCGGAGATATGGAATTCCGGGTGCCACTGCACACCCAGGCAGAAGCGGTAGGCCGGCGCCTCGATGCCCTCGATCACCCCGTCGGGCGAGCGGGCGTTGACCACCACGCCCTCGGGCTCGTCGCGTGCCGCCTGGTGGTGGGCGCTGTTCACCGCCAGGGTCTCGGCGCCGACGATGGCGTGCAGCCTGGTGCCCTTGGCCACCGCCACATCATGGCCGGGCTCGTTGCGCGGGTTGGGCTGCTCGTGCGCCAGGGCGTCCTTGATCGAATCGGGGATGTGCTGGATCAGCCTGCCGCCCAGCGCCACGTGCAGCAGCTGCTGGCCGCCGCAGATGCCCAGGACAGGCATGTCACGCTCCAGCGCGCCCCTGGTCATCGCCATCTCGAAGGCGGTGCGGCGGTCCTTGGTGATCACCGTGTCGTGGCGGTCGGCATCGCCATAGAGTGAGGGGTCGACGTCGAAGGCGCCGCCAGTCACCACCAGCCCGTCGATCGTATCGAGGTAGGCTGCGGCGTTCTCCGGCTCGTGCGGCAGGGCGATCGGCAGGCCGCCGGCGGCGATCACCGCCTCGCAGTAGTTCTGGCGCAGCGCGTACCAGGGGAACTTGGAGTAGCCGCCGGGCTTTTCGGCATCGAGGGTGACGCCGATGAGGGGTCGTTTCATGCCGCGGAAGATACGCTTGAGCAACGCATCAGTCATGGGCATCTAGGGGCCATGGCGGCGATCCATCCCAAGCCCGGGCTGAAACAGCGCGCGCCCGCCGATCCGGCCCTGATCAAGGCCGAGATCAGGGCCGAGGCGCTGCGCCTGGGCTTCGCCGCCGCGGGCTTCGCGCCGGTCGAGGCGCCGGCGTTGCAGCGGGCGCGGCTGGCCACCTTCGTCGAACTGGAGCGGCACGGCGACATGGGCTGGATGGCCGAGAACCTGGACCGTCGCGCTGATCCAGCGCGGCTGTGGTCCGGCGCGCGCACGTTGATCTCGCTCGGTCTGAGCTACGCGTCCGAGGAGGACCCGTTGGCGGTGCTGGCCGAGCGGTCGCTGCCGGCGATCTCGATCTATGCCCGTGGGCGCGACTACCACCTGGTGCTGAAGAGCCGGCTGAAGGCGCTGGGCCTGTGGATGTGGAACCGCTGGGGCCGCGACCTGAAGGTGTTCGTCGACACGGCGCCGCTGATGGAGAAGCCGGCGGCGATGCGCGCCGGCCTGGGCTGGCAGGGCAAGCACACCAACCTGGTGTCGCGCCAGCACGGCTCATGGCTGTTCCTCGGCGAGATCCTGAGCGAGATAGCCCTGCCGCCGGATCAGCCCGAGGCCGACCATTGCGGCTCCTGCCGCGCCTGCCTCGACATCTGCCCGACCAACGCGTTCCCCGCACCGCACCAGCTCGACGCGCGGCGCTGCATCTCCTATCTCACCATCGAGCATGCCGGGCCGATCCCGCGCGCGTTCCGCGCCGCCATGGGCAATCGCATTTACGGCTGCGACGACTGCCTCGCGGTCTGCCCATGGAACAAGTTTGCCCAGGCCGCGCACGAGGCCGCGTTCGCGCCGCGCGCGATGGGAACCCTGGTCGAGCTCGCGAGCATCGGCGACGCGACGTTCCGCGCGCGCTTCAGCGGCTCGGCGATCAAGCGCATGGGACGCGAGCGCTTCGTGCGCAACGTCGCCATCGCACTGGGCAACAGCGATGGCGGCGATGTGGCGGTGACGGCGGTGGTGCGGCTGCTCGACGATCCCGGCGCGACCATCCGCGGTGCGGCGGTGTGGGCGCTGGCGCAATTGTCGCCCGACCGGTTCGAGACCGAACGCGCGGTGCGCCAGTCGGCGGAAGCCGACGAGTCCGTGCGCGCGGAGTGGAGCGCTACTCCGTCGCCGTGAGGCCCACGGGCTGGCCGACGACGACGATGGTCAGCGCATCCTCGCGCAGCAGGCGGCGGGCGACGCGGCGCACGTCGTCGGCGGTGACCTTCTCGATCAGTTCCTTGCGCTGCGTCAGCTGGTCGGGCGCCAGGCTGTCGACCTGCATCTGGTGCAGCAGGGCGGCGATCGCGGCGGTTGAATCGAGCGACAGCGCCAGCGAGCCCACGAGGTACTGCTTGGCCTCGGCCAGCTCGCGCTCGGTGACGCCGTCCTTGGCCATCAGGTCGAATTGCTCGCGCATGATCTTGATCGACTCGGCGATGCGCTGGTTCATGGTCGCCACCGAGGCGGTGAACACGCCGCCCTGGGCGTAGTAGCTCAGCCGCGAGGAGGCACCGTAGGCCAGCCCGCGCCGGTCGCGCACCTCGTTCATCAGCCGGGAGTTGAAGCCACCGCCGCCCAGGACGTAGTTCATGATGAGCGCGGCATACCAGTCGGGATCGTCGCGCTTGAGGCCGGGCAGCGACATCAGCGCAATGCTCTGCGGCATCGGGCGCTGCACCACCAGCAGCCGGCCGCCTGGCCTGGTTGGCGGCGGCGTCCAGGCCGGCGCCTCGGGCACCGAATCGCCCGCCGGCAGCGCGCCGAAGGCACGGTCGAGCAGTGGCCCGATCTCCTCGGCGTTGGTGTCGCCGACCACGGCGACGATCAGCTTGTTGCGGGTGAGCTGGCGCGCGGCCAGCGCCTTCAGGTCCTCGATCGTGATCGCGCTCACGCTGCTGGCGGTGCCGTCGATCTGCCGGCCATAGGGATGCTCGCCGAAGGTCGCGCGGCTGAGCGTGCGCGAGGCGATTGAGTTGGGCGATTCCTCGCTGCGGCGCAGACCCGAGATGGTGGCGCGGCGTTGCCGCTCGATCGCCTCGGCGTCGAAGCGCGGCTCGGTCAGCGCCAGGCGCAGCAGGTCGATCGACTGCGCGCGCGCGTCGCGCAGCATGCGCAGCGAGCCGCCGAAGCGCTCGGTGCTGGCCCAGAAGCCGAGACGGGCCGCCACGTCTTCCTGCAGCGCCTTGAACGCAGCGGCGTCGTACGGCCCGGCCCCCTGGTCGAGCACGCTCGACAGCAGCGAGGCGGTGCCTTCCTTGCCCTGGGGATCGAGCACGGCGCCGCCCGCCATCGAGAAGCTGATCGAGATGATCGGGACGCTGGAATCCTGGACCAGCCAGTAGCGGATGCCGCCGGGGCTCACCAGCGGCTTGATGTCGATCGCCTGCGCCGCTGGCGCGGCGAGGGCGACGAAGGCGGCCAGCAGCCAGGCCAGCGAAGAGGCAAAGCGGGTCATCAGGTCTCCGCCGGCAGCAGGTAAGAGGTTACGGCGCGCGCAGGCAGCAGCACGGCGCGGGCGGCCGCCGAGACGTCGGCCGCCGTCACCGCCATGATGCGCTCCGGCCAGGCGACGACATCATCCACGGTGCGACCGGTGGTCAGCGCCCGGCCGAACAGTTGCGGCCCGCTGGCGAGCGAATCGCGGGCATAGATCGTCGAGGCGACCAGCCGGCGCTTGGCGCGGGCGATCTCTTCCTCGGTGGCGCCGCCTTGCAGGAAGCGGTCGACCTCCTCGGTCACCGCCGCCTCGACCTTCGCCACGTCGCTCTGCGGCGCGGGCGTGGCGCCGAAGCCGAAGCTCGACAGGCCCAGTGCGCCGGCGGAGTAGTCGGCGAAAGCGCTGACGGCGATCTTCTTGTCGACCACCAGCGACTTGTACAGGCGGCTGATCTCGCCACCGCCGATGACCTGCGCCACCACCTGCAGGGCATAGGCGTGGCGCGTCTCGCCCATGCGGTAGGATGGTGCCAGGAAGTCGCGGCTCCATTGCGGCTGGCGTACACGCTGGTCGCGGCGTTCCAGGCTGCGCGGCAGCTCGCCATGCAGATCCGAGCGCGTGCGCGGCGCCACGTCGCGGCGCGCCACTGGCCCGTAATACTTCTCGGCCAGGCGGCGCACCGCCTCGACCGAGGTGTCGCCGGCGACGATCAGGAAGGCGTTGTTGGGCGCGTAGAATCGGCGATAGAAGGCGAGCGCCTCGGGCACGCCCAGCCTGCGCACCTCGTCGGGCCATCCCGAGACCGGAATGCCGTACTCGCGCCGGCCGAACATCGCCTCGCGTACGGCCTCGTCGAGCAGGGCGGCGGGCGAGTTCTCGATGCGTGCGCGCCGCTCCTCGAGCACCACGTCGCGCTCGGGCAGCAGCTCCTTCTCCGAGAGCGTGAGATTGGCCATACGGTCGGCTTCCATCTCCATGACCATCTCGAGCCGGTCGCTGGCGACGGTCTGGTGGTAGCCGGTGTAGTCGTGCGAGGTGAAGGCGTTGTCGCGCCCGCCGGTGCGCGCGACGATCTTGGAGAATTCGCCGGGCGGGATCTTCGGTGTGCCCTTGAACATCAGGTGCTCGAGGAAGTGCGCGATGCCCGACTGGCCCGCGGGCTCATCGGCGCCGCCGACCTCGTACCACACCATGTGCAGCACCACGGGCGCGCGCGCCGAGGGCAGCACCAGCACGCGCAGGCCGTTGGCCAGCGAAAAGGCCTCGACGCCGAAGCGGCCGGGCAGCGGCAGCGCGACGGGGCCTTGTGCCGAAACGATGCGCGGCGCGGCAAGCGCGCCCGCCGCGAGCAATCCGCTGAGCGCGGTCCGTCGGGAGATCATGTGTTCAAGTCTAGCGGCATGGAGATGGCGAGGTCATGGCGAAGTCTACGGCATTTGCCGCGTCTTGCCGATTTCCGCTCCTACGACTGATGATCACATGGTTTCACATGGTCTCGCAGGAGACGGTCGACAGCCGTAGGGGCGCGAAGAGTGTCGCTCCCGAGCGGCTTTCTCCGCGCACTTCGACAGCCGTAGGGGCAGGCATGGATGCGTCGGCGAGAAGGGCCTAGAAGATGCCCTCGAAGATGC
>CAYNOF010000335.1:0-4302 GCA_964398335.1 uncultured Rhizobiaceae bacterium | reverse complement strand
GAGGCCGGCTTCGTACGCTTCCGCCCGGTGCTGATGACGGCGCTGGCGATGATCATCGGCATGGCGCCGATGGCGATCGGCCTGGGCGAAGGCGGCGAGCAGAACGCGCCGCTGGGCCGCGCCGTGGTCGGTGGCCTGGTCTTTGCGACGGTCGCCACCCTGGTCTTCGTTCCCGTGGTCTTCAGCGTGGTCCACCGCAAGCACCGCGGCGCCGCGCCCGGAGCGTCCCATGTCGGCTGATCCACCTCCGCCCCAGGCGCCGCCGGCCAGGCCGCGCCGGCGCATCACCCTGATCGTCGGCCTGCTCGCCGCCGCCGGCGCGGTCTTCATCGTCGCCCAGGGACTGGCCAACCGGCTCGACCGCGATGCCCATCTCAAGGCATGGACCGATGCGCAGGCCGTGCCCACGGTCGCGGTGGTGGCGCCGGCTTCCGGCGGCGGCCCCGCGACGCTCGACCTGCCCGGCCGACTCGAGGCCTATTCGCGCGCCGCGCTCTATTCGCGCGTCGCCGGCTATCTCAAGAGCTTCACCGTCGACATCGGCGCCAAGGTGACGGCCGGCCAGGTGCTGGCCGAGGTCGAGGCGCCGGATGTCGACCAGCAATTGCTGCAGGCGCGCGCCACGCTGGCGAGCTCGGAAGCCAGCGAGGCGCTGGCCGCGAGCACGGCCCGGCGCTGGCAGGCGCTCAGCGGCACCAACGGCGTGTCGCGCCAGACCATCGACGAGAAGCTCGCCGACCTCTCGGTCAAGCAGGCGCTGACCAAGGCGGCACGCGCCAATGTCGAGCGCCTCGAGACGCTGACGAACTTCAAGCGCATCGTGGCCCCCTTCGACGGCATCGTCACCGCGCGCAACACCGATCTCGGCGCGCTGATCAACGCCGACAACGGCAGCGGCCAGCCGCTGTTCGTGATCTCCGACGTCCGCAAGCTGCGCGTCTACGTCAATGTGCCGCAGGTCTCGGTGCCGGCGATCCGGCCCGGCACCAAGGCCCAGCTCAGCGTGCCGGAGTATCCGGCGCGCATCTTCACCGCCGTGGTCGAGGCCTCGGCCCAGGCGGTCGACCCGGCATCGGGCACGACGCGCATGCAGCTGGTCGTCGAGAACGCCGCGCAGGAGCTGATGCCCGGCGCCTATGCCTTCGTGCGCCTCGACCTGCCGCGCAACAACACCGCGCTCAGCATCCCAGCCAGCGCGCTGATCTTCAACCAGGCCGGCATGCGCGTGGCCACGGTCGACGCGCAGGACCGCGTGGTGCTGAAGACCGTGGTCGTCTCGCGCGACCTCGGCCGCATGGTCGAGCTGGCCTCCGGGCTGGACGCCAAGGACCGCATCATCGAAAGCCCGCCCGACGGCATCAACGAGGGCGACGCGGTGAAGGTGATCGCGCCGGCGCCGCCGCCGCAGCGCCGCTAGCCCGTTGCGCAAAGGTCTCATTCCTGCCGGCGTGTGGACGCCGCGCGGAGCCTGCGGCAATCTCCGCCGCCAACAAGGGGGCCAAATTGGCTCCATCGCATCCAGACGGAGGAAATGATGAGTGAGTTCAGGATCGCGCGTCGTCGGCTGTTGATGAGCACCGCCGCGCTGGGCGCCGGTGCGCTGGCCATGCCGCATGTCGCGCGTGCACAGGGCAAGCCGGAGAAGCAGAAGGTGCTGCTGGCCGTGGGCGGCAAGTCGGCACTGTATTACCTGTCGCTGACCATCGCCGAGACCAAGGGCTACTTCAAGGAAGCCGGCCTCGACGTCGAGATCGCCGATTTCCAGGGCGGCTCCAAGTCGCTGCAGGCGCTGATGGGCGGCAGCGCCGATGTCGTCGCCGGCGCCTACGAGCACACCATCCGCATGCAGCAGCGCGGACAGGACATCAAGGGCTTCGCCCTGATCGGCCGCGGCATGCAGATCTCGATCGCCCTGCGCAAGGATGTCGCCGCCAAGGTCAAGGGCCCGGCCGACATCAAGGGCATGAAGTTCGGCGTCACCGCGCCGGGCTCCTCGACCCACGCGCTGCTGAATTTCTGGGCCGCCAAGGGTGGGCTGAAGGCGACCGACGTGGTGGCGATCGGCGTCGGCGCCGGTGCCTCGGTCGTCGCCGCGATCGAGAAGGGCGAGGTCGACGGCGTATCGCAGACCGACCCCGCGCTGACCATCCTGACCGACAAGGACCTGGTGAAGATCGTGCTCGACACGCGCACGATGAAGGGCAACCAGGAGGTCTTCGGCGGCGCCTTCCCGGCGGCCAGCCTCTACTCGCAGACCGACTTCGTGAAGAAGAACCCCGGCACCGTGCAGGCGCTGGCCAACGCCATCGTCAAGGCGAACCAGTGGCTGCAGACCGCCTCGGCCGCCGATGTCGCGAAGTCGGTGCCCGAGGCCTATCTGCTGGGCAACCGCGCGATCTACGAGAAGTCGTTCCTCGGCATCCGCGAAACCATCTCGCCGGACGGCACCATGCCGGCGGGCGCGATGGAGAACTGCCTGAAGTTCCTCGCCGCGAGCGATCCGGCGATCAAGCCGGCCACGGTCAAGCTGGCCGACACCTGGACCAACGAATTCGCCGAACGGGCGGCCAAACGCGCCTGATGAGCACGCCAGATCCGGCGCTGGCGCTGGACGACATCACCTGCCGGTTCGCCGCCCGCGAGGGCGGCGAACCCTACACCGCTGTCGCCCACGCCACGCTCACCGTGGCGGCGGGCGAGTTCGTCTCGGTCGTCGGCCCGACGGGCTGCGGCAAGTCGACCTTGCTCAACGTCGCCGCCGGCCTGCTGGCGCCGTCGTCGGGCACGGTCGACATCTTCGGCCAGCGCCTGATCGCGGCCAACGGCGTGAACCGCCGCGCCGGCTACATGTTCCAGGCCGATGCGCTGATGCCCTGGCGCACCGGCATCGACAACGTCACCGCCGGCCTCGAATTCCGCGGCGTGCCGCGCGCCGAGGCGCGCCAGCGCGGCCAGGAGTGGCTGCGGCGCGTCGGGTTGGCCGGTTTCGGCGACCGCTACCCGCACCAGATGTCGGGCGGCATGCGCAAGCGCCTGGCGCTGGCGCAGACCCTGATCCTCAGCCCCGACATCCTGCTGATGGACGAGCCCTTCTCCGCCCTCGACGTGCAGACCCGCCAGCTGATGGAGAACGAGCTGCTGGCGCTGTGGGCGGAAGACCGCAAATCGGTGCTCTTCGTCACCCACGATCTCGAGGAAGCCATCGCGCTGTCCGACCGCGTGGTCGTGCTGTCGGCCGGACCGGCGACGCGGCCGATCGCCGATTTCAAGGTCGACCTGCCGCGGCCGCGCGACGTGTCGGAGATCCGCATGACGCCGGCCTTCATCGCGCTGCATCGCGAGATCTGGGACGCGATGAAGGAGGAAGTGCTGAAGGCCTACAACAGGCAGAAGGCAGCCTGAGATGCGCCTGCGCGTGCTGCAGCTCATCGTCCTGGCCCTGCTGATCGGCTTCTGGTACGTGATGACCAGGCCCGGCCTGCTGCCGAACTTCTATTTCGACAAGGACAACCGCGCCGCCTTCTTCTTCGGTGAACCGCAGAAGGTGTTCTGGATCGTCGTCGCGTGGTTCTGGAGCGGCGAGATCTTCCAGCATCTCGGCATCACGCTGCTGGAGACCGCGCTGGGCTTTGTGATCGGCGCAGCGTTCGGCCTGGCGATGGGCCTGTGGCTGGGGCTGTCGTCGACCGCCTCGGCGGTGCTGGATCCTTACATCAAGGGCTTCAACTCCATGCCGCGCGTCGTGCTGGCGCCGATCTTCGCGGTGTGGTTCGGGCTGGGCATCTGGTCGAAGGTGGCGCTGGGCGTCACCCTGGTGTTCTTCGTCGTCTTCTTCAACGTCTACCAGGGCGTGCGCGAGGTCAGCCCGACCCTGATCGCCAATGCGCGCATGCTGGGCGCCTCGCGCGGCCAGCTGCTGCGCTCGATCTACCTGCCCTCGGCGATGAGCTGGGTCTTCGCCAGCCTGCACAACGCCGTGGGCCTGGCCTTCGTCGGCGCCGTGGTCGGCGAGTATCTCGGCTCGGCGCGCGGCGTCGGCTACCTGATCCTGCAGGCCGAGGGCACCTTCGACATCAACACCGTCTTCGCCGGCATCCTGGTGCTGACCGCCTTCGCCCTCGTGCTCGACGCCGTGGTCGGCCTGGCCGAGCGCCGCCTCATGGTCTGGCAACCCAAGGCGAGCGAGACCGAGCCGACCTGACCGCTACCTTCCCTGGAGGGGGAGGTAAAGAATCGGGTCACCGACCAGTAAACTTCGGCGCGCGCTTCTCGACGTAGTGGGCGACGCCTTCCTTGAAGTCG
>CAYNOF010000334.1:0-2098 GCA_964398335.1 uncultured Rhizobiaceae bacterium | reverse complement strand
CACCAGCGGCAGCGCCTGGTCCCAGCTGGCGATGGCGCGCTCGGAATAGCGCGGGTCGTCCTCGCGATGGGCGATGTCATTCAGCGCGCATCCCCGGCGGAAATAGGCCTCGGCACGCTCGATGCGCAGCTCCTCGCCGGTGAGCCCGTTGAGCGAGCGGTCGTAGTGATCGATCGCGGTGCGCAGTTCCTCGACATCGTTGTCGTGGCGCGCCAGCGCGTGCATCGCCTCGCCGGCATAGCGCTCGATCATGCCGACGCGCATGGCGTTCTCGGGACCGCGCAGGATTTCCAGAGCACGCTCGGCGGCTTCGATGGCGCCGCTGTAGAGATCGAGATCGTCGTCGGTGCGTGCGGTCATCACCGCGCCCTGCACGCAGGCCAGCCACAGGTCAGGCATCACCGATGCGTCGGGGATCTCGCCCAGACGCTCAAGTGCTTCGGCCATGCGGCCCGCCTGCAGCGCGTCGAACAAAACGCGCAGCGCGGCCACGGTTTCGCTGCGGTCCATGGATCGTTCCTAACCGGAATCTGGCACCGACGCATCCGCAAAGCGAGTGCCCGCTATTTCACAGGGCGATACCCTGTGGCTAACCCGCCGACGGCATGCGGATGGTGAAGCGCGCGCCCAGGGTCTTGCCCTGGGCGTCCTTGATGTTGCCGGCGGTGATCGAGCCGCCATAGGCATCGACGATCTGCCGGCAGATCGACAGGCCCAGGCCGGAGTGACGGCCGAACGACGCGGTCGGCCGCTCCGAGTAGAAGCGGCGGAAGATCGTCTCGACATTGGCGTCGGGAATGCCGGGACCCTGGTCGTCGATGGTGACGACGACGGCGTTCTTCTCGCGCATCAGGCCGACGACGATCTTCGAGTCCTTCGGGCTGAAGGAAATCGCGTTGTCGATGACGTTGCGGAACACCTGGCCGTAGCGGCCCTCGTGCCCCAGCGCGCGGAACGGTCCCTGGCGCAGGGTGTTGAGCTCGACACGCACGCCGGCCTCGGTGGCGGTGGTCGCGGAATAGGCCTCGACCAGCGAGCGCAGCAGCTGCTCGGCATCGACGACATGAAGCTCGCCGCGCATCAGCTCGGCATCGAGCCGCGAGGAATCGGCGATGTCGCTGATCAGGCGATCGAGCCGCTTGGTGTCGTCGAGCACGATGGCCATCAGCTTGCCGCGCTTCTCGGGGTCCTCGATGCGCACGGCGATCTCGGCGGCCGAGCGCAGCGAGGTCAGCGGGTTCTTCAGCTCGTGCGCGACGTCGGCGGCGAAGCTCTCGATGGCGTTCATGCGCAGCCACAGCGCGTCGGTCATCGAGCGCAGCGATTCCGAGAGATCGCCGATCTCGTCGTTGCGGTTGCCGATGTCGGGCATGGTCGGCTTGGAGTCGCGCGCCAGCCGCACGCGGTCGGCGGCGCGCGCCAGCCGCGTGATCGGCTGGGCGATGGTGCGCGCCAGGAAGAACGACAGCAGGATGGTGCAGGCCAAGGTCACGCCGGCGATGCGCAGCAGGTCGAGCCGCACGAGATGGATGCGGTAGGCGATGTCGGTGTCGTCGCGCTGCAGCATCAGCGCGCCCAGCACCTGCTTGTAGCGCTGTACCGGGATCGCCACCGACAGGATCAGGCGCCCGTCATCGGCGCGCCGCACCGTGCGCGTGTTGTAGCCGCGCAGCGCCTGCTCGACCCAGGGATAGTCGCGCGCCACGGGATCGGCGATCTCCTTGTAGGGGCCGTCGGAGCGGCCGGCGCGCAGATGCTGCTCGATGTCGTCGACGAAGCGGCGGAACCAGTTGTCGCCGGTGCCCATGTCGGGCGGCGGCAAGGTCTGCTTGACGATGCGCTGCTGGCGCTCGCCGAGATTGGCGGTGTCGCCGAACATCTCGCCGG
The DNA here is from genome assembly GCA_964398335.1 of uncultured Rhizobiaceae bacterium. Lineage (GTDB taxonomy): Bacteria > Pseudomonadota > Alphaproteobacteria > Reyranellales > Reyranellaceae > JAFAZJ01. Next base: position 211 of record CAYNOF010000334.1, on the reverse strand, counting down.
TCTCGCCGAACAGGCGGCCGCGCGCGCCGATCGGTGTCGTCAGCCGCGCCATCAGCTGGCGTGCCACCTCGGGATCGACGCGGTTGATCGTCGCCTCGCCGCCGCGCACCGCGCTCTCGCCGATGGCCGCCGCCACCACCTCGCCCTGCAGGGTGAGCGCGGCGAGCTCGGCGTCGATCAGCGTGTCCTCGTAATCGCCGAGGAAGACGAT